>DATIEH010000001.1:0-2714 GCA_035455905.1 Binatia bacterium
CGCGGTGCAGGCATCACGGTGGAAGAATTCATGGCTCTAATTTAGAACCTTCCAGGCGGGTCTCCGCTTAACTTCCCCCTACGCGTTTGTTTCCTTCTTCGAAACACTATTTCTCATCGTATTTGCGAAGTACGTAGCCTATGGAGGTGAGTCGGGAGCCGAATTTCGTAACTCAAAATGCGCTTGGCCGATGACCACTAAGGATGTACGTCTTGGGTGAACCAATCCAGCGGCACTTCACGTCCCGCGCCCCGCTTTTTCGCGGCGTCGTAGACTTTCTTCCCTACCGCAGCGAACTGCGCCCCCATGCCGATGTTATTGACGAAGCCGGTGATTTGACGGTCCGATTCTCGCCCTTTGATTTTACCGAAAACAAGTTCCGGCAATGTCGGCAAGGACTTCCAGTCAATGCCGCGATCCAGTGGATGATCGCGCAATTTGAAATCTTCGCGCTCAAAATGCGCCAGCGCGCTGGATGTCACATTGTTCTCGGTCGCATGCGTATGCAACACCAGCGGACTGCAGCTGAGCAATGCCGCGTCGTCGAATTCGTCGCGCTGCATCGCGCTCAGGTGTATGCCTTCCGCGAGCGCCCATTTACCAAGAAACGGAGTGCGTGAGTTTGTCGAGGTGACGATTATATCGACGCCTCTTACCGCTTCCTGGTACGACTCGACAGGCACGATTTCGACACCCACCCGCTCGCTGGTTTCTTGGGCAAATTTCTCGCGATTGGCTTTTGTCGGGCTGAAAACTTTGATTTTCTTGATGGGTCTCGCTTCGCAGACCGCCATCACTTGCGTGCCGGCTTGCCAACCCGAACCGATCAGCCCGACGGTTTCGGCGTTTTGACGCGCCAGATATTTCGTTGCCACACCGTTGGCCCCACCGACTCGGAAACGCTGCAAGACGCCGTCATTCATTATCGCCAGCAGCTCGCCGTTCGCTGAGCTAAAAAGCAAGACGATTCCCATCCAGCGATTTCCCGGCAGCATCGGCAGCTTCTCGCGCCGCATAGCGCCGCCGCTGTCCCGCCATGCAACAATATCGGAGGAAAAACGCAGCGCCGCCGTGCCGAAGTGAGGGCTCGCGCCGCTCATGCTTTTAAGATAGTGCGCCATCGGTCCTTCAGCGCTTTGCCCTGCCACAGTAGGACTATGAACATCCGAGCGCGGCGCCGTTATCGCCGAACCTTCGCCCATTTCCCGATAGAGAATTTCCAGCGCTTCCATGGTGTCTTTCATAGTAATGAGCTGGTCGATTTCTTCGTTGTTGATGAATAACGGCATTCTTACCTCTGTTCTTATTCTCTTGCTGGGACGGTCCGTGGGCGACCACCGGTCGCCCCTGCGACAGGAAGATGTCGTTTCGGCTAAAACGCCTTACGGATTTCGTCCCCAAAGTTTGGCGAAGAATCCTTCGTCAACGAGTTCCTGAACCACGCTGTTGTCGAAAAATTGCTCCGGCTTTGCCTGCTTCGCTTTCGGATTCGTTCGGGCGATTTCGTCGAGGGTTACCTGAAATCCGGCGCGCTTAACGAAGGGCACCTTTTCCATGAACTCGTAACCGTATTTCAGGCTGCCTTCCAGCATTTTCTGATCCTTGATCTTGGTGTATTTAGCGAATATCGCCAGAGATTCAGATTGCCGATTGTAGAGAAAATGCATCGCCTTGCCGTAAGCGCGCAAAAACGCTTTCACCTGCGGCCGCTTGTCTTTGAGAAAACGCTTCGTGGTTGTCAGCGTCAAGTGAACGAACGGGATTTCGTCCTTAGCAAGATTGGCCAACACCTTTGCGCCGCCCTGTTCGGCGACATAGACCATCGGATAAGACATCGGCGCGGCGGCGATAATCTTTTTGCCGAGCGCCGTGGCGATCTCCGGCATACCGCCGATCTGTATGAAGGTGACATCCTTGTGGGCTTCCAAACCATGCTTGGCGAGAAAGATGCGCATGCCAAAATCGGTCGCCGCGCCAAAGCGCGAAACGCCGACGGTTTTTCCTCTCAGATCGTTGACCGTGCGAATTTCCGGTGCGGCCATCACGTAAAAAGGCACGATGTTCACCGTGGCGCCGATGGCGATCAAATCCGCGCCTTGCAATCCGGAGTCGGCGATCACCTGACTGTTCTGGGCGCTGATCACGACCTCGCCTGCTAGCGTCGCCTTGGCGGCAATGGGCGAGCTGGGGATATACATCGTATCGACGTCCAAGCCTTCCTCTTTGTAGAGCCCAGCATCGTTCATGACCCAGAACGGCGAGTTGAACGCGCTCACCGCGGTCCATGCGATGACGAGCCTCTGCGCCTGCGTTGCCGGCGCAGAAACGAAAATCGCAGCAAGAACCCACAACGCGAGCAGCGTTCTGTTCATTTAGCCAACACTCCAGTACTCCATCACTCCATTCTCAGTTACTGCGGATTCTTTCCCCACAGCTTCGCGAAAAATCCCTCGTCGATCAGCTCCTGCACCAAGCTGTTGTCGAAGAATTGCTCCGGCTTTGCCTGTTTGGCTTTAGGATTGGTCTTGGCGATTTGATCTAACGTCACCTGAAAGGCCGCCGTTTTCACCAGGGGAACTTTTTCCATGAAGTCGTAGCCGTATTGAATGCTGCCGTCGAGCATGCCCGGGTCGTTGATTTTGGTATACTTGGCAAAAATCTTTCGCGTTTCTTCCTTGTGCGTGTGCATAAAGTAGATCGCTCGGCCGTAGGCG
>DATIEH010000002.1:0-6445 GCA_035455905.1 Binatia bacterium
GAAGCCTTGATCGAAGGGAGATCGACATGGACAGAAATTTAGCCCTCGAAGCTGTCCGCGTGACCGAGGCTGCGGCATTGAATTGCGCGCGCTGGACCGGCCGCGGCGACGAAAAGGCGGCTGATCAAGCTGCGGTGGACGCCATGCGCAAAGCATTTGATGCTCTCGCGATCGACGGCACGGTGGTCATTGGCGAAGGCGAGCGCGATGAGGCGCCGATGCTCTACATCGGTGAAAAGGTCGGTTCTGGCGGCCCGAAAGTCGATATCGCGCTGGATCCTCTCGAAGGGACCACGATCTGCGCTACCGGAGCGCCTAATGCCCTCGCGGTAATCGCCATGGCGGATGGCGGCAACTTGCTTCACTGTCCGGATACTTACATGGCAAAGATCGCCGCCGGCCCCGACGGTAGGGGCGTTGTCGACTTGGACAAAACCCCAACACAAAATCTGCACGCACTCGCCGAGGCGAAGCGCTGTAAAGTCGAAGACCTCACGGTGATTATTTTATCCCGGCCTCGCCACGAGGCGATTATTCAGGAAGTCAGAAAGGCCGGGGCGCGCATTCGCTTGATCGGCGACGGCGATGTTTCCGCTGCCATCGCGACGACCAAGCCGGAAACGGGCATCGACCTCTTGCTGGGAATCGGCGGCGCTCCCGAGGGAGTGCTCGCAGCCGCGGCGCTGCGTTGCGTTGGCGGCGAATTTCAAGGTCGTTTGGCGCCGCGTAACGACGAAGAGATCGAACGTGCCAAAAAGATGGGCGTCACGGATATCAAAAAAAAATTCATGATCGACGAATTGGCCGCAGGGGACGTGATGTTTGCCGCCACGGGCGTCACCGATGGAGACTATCTGCACGGCGTGCATTTTTTTCCCGGCGGCGCAACGACGCAGTCGGTGGTCATGCGATCGAAAACTAAAACCATTCGCGTGATCAACGCGAGCCATTATTTCGAGCACAAGCCCAATTACTAAACCACGCTCACCCAGACGGCAGACGACATCGGCCGGCCGAAAGCGCAGCCAGCGGAGCTGGCTCAAGCTGATTTTAGTCTATACCTGCGTGCCATTGATCACTTGGTTCGTTGCGTTTCTGATTTGGTTTTACTGGTACGATCTCACCGGTACTGCGGAAAGGCGAACCGATCGAGCTCGACCGGTCGCCAAAGCCACGCCGAGCGAGTCCGCCCCCGCGAAAGCGCCAAAAGAAAGAATCCTCGAAGAGGACAGGAAGAAATTGGAAGATATTCTGAAGCGGCGCGAGCGATAGGCAGCCGTCGTTAGTGAGGATTCGCCGCCTCCTCACGCATGGTGAATATACTTAGCAACGGACTCCGCTGTCACTACCAAAGACGTTTCTGCTCTCTCTTTGTGAAGCTGTCTCGCAAAACTGTCATTTCGAGTCAACGATGAGAAATCTTTTTTCTACCGAATCAAAATGCAAGATCTCGCGCTTTGCTCGAGATGACAATTTTGGGTGACTCGCGCGTTACCGTTGTCTGTGGAAAAGAATGTCCGCACGCGCATCATTGTGGCGTAAGCCGCGAGGATTTAACGAGCCTTACCGGCCGACTATCAGGGCCGTTTGGAATCGTCGAAGCTCTTGTCCAGCGCCTTGATCGAATCCATCAAGAGCTGCACCGCATAGGTGGTGTTGTGCACGCCCTTGCTGCCGTCCTCCAGGACGAATTTGTAATTATAGAGAGCCGCCACGGTTTCGATCGGGTATTGGGTTTTGGAGTTGGCGAACTTTCCTCTCGCGTCATAGGGTGCATCCTTCATCGTCTGCAGCAGGCCGGTCCCTTTGCTGTTGATGAGCCTGTCCAGCAATCCGATGACCTCCTCTTGCACGGTTTCGGTTTTGCCGTCGCCATCGTAATCCGCTGCAGCTCTTTTATCGAAATAATGAGTATTGGTCACTTGCTTTATTTCCGCGTGACAGCCGGAATTGGTGCAACCCGCGGTATTGACGCGGTGCTCTTCGTGGACTTCACCCGCGATCCTGAAGCTATGTCCGCCAATCGACGGCGCCAATGAGTAACGGCCTGCCGGCAAAGTCATATGGCAGGTGACACAGTTTGCGTTCGGCAAGGCCGTATGGACCGAGCTCGTATATTTTTTGCCCGGGAATTCATAAGCATTCGTTCCGGCAAGCATATCGGCTTGCGGTCCATGATGCGCTCCCCAGCTATCGGTCGGTATATTTCTCGCCCGCACTTCATCCTTGGGCGTCCGCCTAGCCTGATGACACTGAGCGCATAAATTAGCTTTATCCTTTTCGAAAACCTGGCCATTGGCGAGCGCAACTTTGGCCACAGTTCTTAACGAAAAATTTCCGCTGTCGTGCGGTGCGTGGCAGGTAAAGCAACCGATCTCGGACGGATTCGACACGAACTTTTTCGTATCGACTTTGCCGGTCTTCACCCGCTGAATGAAACCTTCGTTGGTGTGGCAGCCCTGACAATCGTCAGCATTCGCATAGCTCGCGTTTCCTAACGTGCGGTGGCCCGATGTCACATACTGGCTGCGCACGCCGCGGACGGGAAATTTCGGCTCGGAACCATGACAATCGACGCACGCCTTCGGCAGCACCGTTTGCGCCGTCGCATGGCCTAAATACATCACCGTGAGACAACTTAGCGATGATACGAGAGTCACCAACATTAGATGAGATCGTGCCATGATTCCCCCTTCAGTGGCCGGTATTTTCTGGAAATGCAGGTCCCGCTGTCAAGTAAAAAAGTCGACGAGATTGATTTATTGCCCTTCGATACATAACACGCCTGGAAAGAGCGCGAGAGCGGATCTGACGCCTTTGCGCTCCGGTGGCGAGCCAAAGTAACCCAATCGGCTCTCGACTTTGTTGACAATACCGAGGTGGCAGTCTACCTTCATGAAAACAGTCTTGTTTTCATCTTGCAGATTTCCGTGGACACTTACGACAGTAAAACGGCGAGCCGGATTGTCGGCGTGAGTCTGCGCCAGCTGCAATATTGGGACGAGCAGGATTTCCTCCGGCCTTCGGCAAAGCTCGCCGATGGGCGCGGCACGAAGCGCCTGTATTCTTTTCATGATCTCATTTGTCTTAAGGTCGTGAAGGATCTGACACGCCACGGCTTCAACCTGCAAAAAATTCGCCGCTGCCTGAAACCGCTCAGAGAGGAATCCTCCCGCACGATGCGCGCAGTCGCCTCGCTTAAATATTTGACTGACGGCGAAGAATTGTTCGTGATCACCGACGATCGCCGGCAGATTCTCGAGGCGATGGAACGGCAGTTTGTGCTGTCGCTCGGGATCGGCAGCTTGGTGCGTGAATTAAATACGCAGGCGCGCCGGATGGCGCCGACACTTGCGCGCAAGGCGCTAAAAAAAACCCGCCGGACCGATGGTCACCTTGCCTCGGCTTGAAGCAAATGGAAGCGGCTAAAATCACACCGATGATGCGCCAGTACTTGCAGATCAAAGAGAAGTACCGGGACGCCATCCTGTTCTTTCGACTCGGCGATTTCTACGAAATGTTTTTTGAAGACGCGCATACGGCATCAAAGATCCTCGATATCGCTTTGACGTCGCGCAGCAAGAGCGAAGACGGTTCGGTGCCTTTGTGCGGAGTGCCGTACCATGCCGCCGATCCCTATATTCAAAAATTACTCGATGCCGGCCACAAAGTAGCCGTGTGCGAGCAGATGGAAGATCCCGCCCTGTCGAAAGGGGTGGTCAAAAGAGAAGTCGTGCGGGTGATTACGCCGGGAACGGTGACCGCTGCCGAAGCCCTCGAGGCCAGAACCAACAATTTTCTCGCGGCCGTCTCCATCGGGCCGCACGGTTTTGGTCTAGCTTTGGCAGATATTACCACCGGCGAGTTCCGTTGCGCGGAAATCACCGATGAGGCTGCGCTTTGCGATGAGCTTGGCCGCATTCAGCCAAGCGAGCTGTTATTGGCCAGTTCCGAAACGCGGCTTCGGGAGCGGCTCTACAGGGAATATCCGCTGATTCACTTCACCGCCGTCGCCGACCAGCTGTTTACCGAATCGGCCAGTAGCCGCCTTTCAGGCCGTTCTCTGGGACTGGCGGAGGACTATTGCCAAGGCGTTCGAGCGGCATCGGCCATTTTGGCCTATCTGGAGGCCAATGCTGCAGAATCGCTAAAGCTCATCGGTGACCTCGAATTCTACAAAGTCTTCAACTCGCTTGTGTTGGACGAAGCGACGCGAGCAAATTTGGAACTGATCTCGAGTCACCAGGGGGACCGGAACGGCTCGCTTCTAGCGCTGATCGATTGTACTCGGACCGCCATGGGGGCACGCCGGTTACGCCGATGGCTCTTATACCCGCTATTGGGGCTCAAGGACATCGTCGCCCGTCATAACGCGGTTCAAGAACTCGTGGAAAATTTTTCGTTACGCCAGGAGCTCAAAACGGGATTGGGAAAGGTTCAGGATTTAGAGCGACTCGCCGGTCGGGTTGTATCGGGCAGCGCTCTACCTAAGGATTTAATCGCGATAAAAGACACGCTTTCGGCAGTGAACGAAATACGTCGGCAGCTCGAAGGCTTTTGCGCGGAGTTGCTCACCTGGTTGCATGGACAGCTCCCAGAGATTCCGGAGGTAGCGGCACTGATCGAACGTGCTATCGTCGATGATCCGCCTTTTTCGCCAAAACAGGGCGGTTTCATTCGCGCGGGTTTCGATCCCGAGCTGGATGAAATTCGCGATATGCGTTTTCACGCCAAGGAATGGATTCGGCGTTTTGAAGCGAGCGAGCGTCAAAGAACCGCAATTGCATCGCTGAAAGTCCGCTACAATCGCGTCTTCGGCTATTATATCGAAGTCACCAATTCCCACCTCAAGTCCGTGCCGCAAGACTATTTACGCAAGCAGACGCTGGCGAATGGCGAGCGGTTTATCACGCCGGAGCTCAAAGAATACGAAGCCAAGGTGCTCAACTCGGAAACTCTAATTGAGAAACTCGAAAGCGCGCTGCTCGATCGAGTGCGCGAACGAATCGCCGCTTTCTATCCAAGCTTGAAGAGTATGAGCGATGCTCTTGCGGTCTTGGATGCTCTGCTATCGCTTGCGGAGGTCGCTGAAGCGCGTCATTTTATCCGGCCCGAGATCGATACCGGGGTCGGCTTGTCGATCCGTGAAGGGCGCCATCCCGTTGTCGAAGCAGCCGTCGGTCGCGGTGCTTTTGTACCCAATGACTGCTTTATGGATCCCGACCGATCTCAGATAATGCTGCTCACCGGTCCGAATATGGCGGGCAAGTCGACCTACATGCGCCAGATCGCCCTCATCGTGATTCTCGCCCAAATGGGCAGTTTTGTGCCGTGCGCGGAGGCGCGTATCGGTATCGTGGATCGCGTGTTTACTCGAATCGGCGCATCGGACTCCCTCGCAAGGGGGGAGTCGACCTTCATGGTGGAAATGAAAGAGACCGCCAATATTCTCCACCACGCCACCGCGCGTAGTCTTATCCTGCTCGATGAAGTCGGACGCGGTACCAGCACCTTCGACGGGATTTCCATTGCATGGGCGGTGGCCGAGGCACTACACGATATGGAGTGGCGGCCGCGCACGCTTTTCGCCACTCACTACCACGAGCTCACGGATCTGGTGCAAACCAAGGAGCGCATCAGGAATTACAATTTTGCGGTCAAGGAATGGCGCGGTGATATTATTTTTCTGCGCAGTCTGGCGGAAGGTGCGTCGAGCCACAGCTACGGTATTCACGTTGCCCGTCTGGCGGGGCTGCCGACGGTAGTGATCGAGCGCGCCAAAGAAATCCTCGCCCGACTGGAAGGGAGTCAGGTAAAGCTTGAAACCGCCGGAAGTGATGCGTCGGCACAAATGGCTCTCTTCGGTCTGCCTGATGACCGGCTGCGTAAGCGTTTGGGTGCGCTCGAGACGTCGAACATGACGCCCATTGAAGCGCTCAATATCCTGCATCAGTTGAGCGAAGAGGCAAAGAAACCTCAGTGAAGCAAACCGCAAAACGCGCCTTGTTTGGCGACGGCGTTATGCTGCTCGTCGCGACGGTCTTGCTGTTTCTGCCGTGCCGTTTGGCGCCGGCTATTGCTGCTGCAAGCGAAGGTGCGGCGTCGAATTCTGGCGCGACACGTAGCAAAGTTCTCGTCACCGGCGTCCGTTCCACCTCATCCGATGGCTACGCGCGCATCACGGTCGAGTTGTCTCAGGAAGCGAAGTTTGATGTGGGGCGCCTTTTAGACAATTTAGCCAAGGGCGCCGCGCCGCGCATCTATGTCGATATCTACGGCGCTCAGCTCGCCGTCGCTTCGAAACAGCCTGTTCAGGTCGACAATGACCTCGTGCGTCAGGTTCGTATTGGGCAGTACAGCGCAGATGTGGTTCGCGTGGTTCTCGATTTGCAAAACCGTACAGCACACAATGCCTTCATGGTAGCGGATCCGTACAGGTTGATCA
>DATIEH010000003.1:0-5887 GCA_035455905.1 Binatia bacterium
GGCGGGCAGCTCAACGTCGAGTTCGAAGCGGGTAGTATTAGTGAGTTCAAAGCTGCTGTGGGGAAGCTTAGCGAGGCGACATCGCTCCGCTCGCTGCCGGCGATTTTTGAGCTCTTATCGGGCAACCGCGGGAAAGAGCAATGCTAAATTAGCCAGCTAAATGAATTGTTTTATCCCAGATGAATTAGTGGTCGAGCGCGGTTCCGAATCGAGCTCTGTCTTCAACAATTTGCGTTCCACGCTACCCCAGGTTCCCGTCAAGATTGTCGATGACTTGCGTTTTGTTGCGGCGCGTGATCGGTCGATTGATCAGTTCGGCGCGGCAAAGCGGAAACTTCTCTTGACTCGGCACAAGGGCGAGTTCTTTAAAAAGTGTCCGGGTAGCGAGGGGCAGGTTTGCTGCAACTATTTTGTTATCAATTTTGCGAGCAACTGCCCGATGGATTGCAGTTACTGTTATCTGCAAGATTATTTATCGGATAATGCTTCGCTAAAAGTGTTCAGCAACATCGGCGATTTGATCGATGAAGCCGATCGCACATTGCGCAGACATCGCGGGCATTTTTTTCGCATCGGCACGGGAGAGATCACCGATAGCCTTGCGCTGGAGCCGTACACCGGCATCGTCCGCGAAATGATTCCGTACTTCGCTGAACAGTCTAACGTGTTGTTGGAACTCAAGACGAAGAGCGATTGCGTCGATAATCTGCTCGATCTCGATCCTAAGGGTCGAATCGTCGTGGCCTGGTCAATGAATCCACAGCCAGTGATCGACCGGGATGAACAGGGTACGGCGTCTTTTGCCGAACGGCTAGAGGCGGCGCGTCGCTGCCAGCAGGCCGGCTATCGACTCGGTTTTCATTTCGATCCGATGATCGAGTACCCCGATTGGGAAAATGATTATCGATCAATGGTAGAGGAAATCTTTGCGGCCATCGATTGGCGTAGAGTTTCCTGGCTGAGTCTCGGGGTCTTGCGCGAGACTCCCGGCCTCAGACGCCTCATACGCCAACGCTTCCCACGTACACGGCTACTGGCCGGCGAGCAGGTGCTCTGCCCGGACGGTAAGCTGCGCTATTTTCAGCCACAGCGCATCCAGATGTACCGCAAAATGGTTCAATGGATTCGCCAATTTGCCCCGACGGTGCAGATTTATCTTTGCATGGAATCGAAGGAAATATGGCAACAGGTCTTCGGTTTTGCGCCCGCATGTGAAAAAGAGCTTGGCAACCAAATGGCGCCACTCGACTGATTCATGCAATGGCTAGTCTGACAAGAGACAGCGCCATCGGCGTGTTTGACTCCGGTATCGGCGGTCTCACGGTTTTACATCAAATCATCGAAACTCTACCCCGTGAGAATACAGTTTATCTCGGCGACACGGCGCGAGCGCCGTATGGGACGAAATCGGTGGACACCGTGTTGCGATACTCTTATGAAAATAGCGATTTCCTCGTGGAGAAAGGGGTCAAAATACTCGTCGTTGCTTGCAATACATCAACGGCTATCGCCTTGCACCAATTAAAAGCGCGTCTTGCCGTGCCGGTAATTGGTGTTATCGAACCGGGAGTCAGGCGCGCGATCAAGAGCACCAAAAACAAGAGAATCGGTGTCATCGGCACCGAAGCGACGATACAGAGCAGCGCCTATACTCACGCTTTGAAAGCGGCCAATCCCACCGTGGAGGTTTACAGCCGCGCTTGCCCACTTTTTGTTCCACTCGTTGAGGAAGGCTGGACGGATAACGAGGTGGTCGAAATGACGGCCAAGGCATATCTTGAAGGATTCAAGCAAAGCGGCATCGACACTTTAATTCTCGGGTGCACACATTATCCGTTACTGAAACGGGCCATTCGCAAGCTTATGGGCCGCGGGGTTCGTCTCGTCGATTCGGCTGAGGAGACAGCCAAAGAGGTCGAGTTGTTGCTCAAACGGGGCTCGATCGTGAGAAAAAACGGCAAGGGTGCACACAGTTTCTTTGTCACGGACGCCCCCGAGCGTTTTATCAGAGTGGGAAGACGTTTTCTTGGCGAGAAAGTGGAGTCCGCGGTCCGCATCGAACGTTAAGCAAGTCCGAAGTGTCTCAACTGTGGCTTTATGTTAGCGGCGGAATCATGTATTTTGATACTGTTCTGTAGCTCGCCTCCGCGGCCAACCCGGATAGGGAGAAGATTCGTCGAATGCTCAGTTTGATTAAAAAAATCGTCGGGACCAAGAACGATCGTGAAATCAAGCGAATCCGGCCCTACGGGGAACGGATCAATGCTTTAGAGCCCGATTATCAAAAATTAACCGACGAAGATCTAAAGGCTCTAACCGAAACCTTCAAGACTCGGCTTAGCGAAGCGATCGCGGTTTTAAGGAGAGAACTCGACGAACTACAGACCGAAACCGCCAGTGCGGACGCTGAACACCGCGAGGAGCTCAAAACCCGCGCCGAAGAACTAGACAAAGAACTCCGGGAAAAGGAAAACGAGACGCTTGAAGAAATTTTGCCCGAAGCTTTTGCGGCCGTGCGTGAAGCTTCTCGGCGGACCATCGGCTTAAGACATTTCGATGTCCAGCTGATTGGCGGTGTCGTACTGCACGAAGGCAAAATTGCCGAGATGAAGACTGGCGAAGGTAAGACGCTGGTCGCGACTTTGCCGCTTTATTTGAATGCGCTGACCGGCCGCGGCGTTCATTTGATCACCGTCAACGATTATCTGGCTCGCCGCGATGTGCAGTGGATGGGGCCGATTTTTCACAAGCTAGGATTGTCCACTGCTTCGATTGTCCACGAAGCCAGTTATTTATTCGACCCGACTTACCTTACGCAGGATTACCGCTATCTCAATCTTCGTCCGATCAGTCGGCAGGAAGCATATTTGGCCGATATTACTTACGGCACAAATAACGAATTCGGCTTCGATTACTTGCGCGACAATATGAAGTTTTCGCTGGAAGAGTACGTCCAGCGTGAGCTCAACTACGCTGTGGTGGATGAAGTCGATAATATTCTGATCGACGAAGCGCGCACACCGCTGATCATCTCCGGGCCGGCAGAAGAGTCGACGGATAAGTATTATATTATCGACCGGATCATTCCTAAGCTGCAGAGAGGCGCAGTGATTCAAGGCGATCCCTCTCAAGAAGACCGCGCGGCTATCGAAGCCAAGGGCGATTACACCGTCGACGAAAAAAGTCGCTCTGTCACTTTGACCGAAACCGGGGTCGCCAAGGTCGAGCGTTTGCTCGGTGTGCATAACCTTTACGATCCGCGTCAGATCGATACGCTTCACCATGTGCAGCAGGCTCTCAAAGCGCACGCGATCTTCAAGCGCGACGTCGATTACGTCATTAAAGACGGTGAAGTGATCATCGTCGATGAATTCACGGGTCGGTTGATGCCGGGGCGGCGCTGGTCGGATGGATTACATCAGGCGGTGGAAGCAAAGGAACGCGTTCACATCCGTGAGGAAAATCAGACCCTGGCAACAATTACGATTCAAAATTATTTCCGCATGTACAAAAAGCTCGCGGGGATGACCGGAACGGCGGATACCGAGGCTCCTGAATTCAAGAAAATCTACAAACTCGATGTCACCGTAATTCCGACCCACCGTCTCATGGTGCGTCAGGATCTCCCAGACGTTGTCTATCGAACCGACAATGAGAAGTATGACGCTGTGGTGCAGGAGATCGAGGAACGGAGCGGACGGGGACAGCCGATCTTGGTCGGAACGACCTCCGTGGCGAAATCGGAGCGGATTTCGCGCATGCTAAAAAAGAAGAGTATCAAGCACAATGTATTGAATGCAGTGAATCATGAAGCCGAGGCGAGCATTATCGCGCAGGCCGGCCGATTCAACGCCGTGACCATCGCGACGAATATGGCAGGCCGGGGCACGGATATTCTGCTGGGAGGCAATCCAGAATTCCTCGCGCGCTCGGACATGGAAAACGAGTCGATCAGTCGGGCTGCCAAGCTGCCGAACCAAGGGGCCGCGCGCTACGAAGATGCGTTGCGCGAGCTCAGAGAAAAATACGACGAGGAAGTGCAGAGGGCGGAGAAAAAGTATCTTAAGGAAGGGGAAACTTTTGACCAACAGAGGAGCGAGGCCTTAAAACGGACGACGGAGTTGCAGCGCACGATCCGTGGCATTTCTCCGTTTCAGCAGGTTCGCGAGCGATATGAGGAGCTTTCTGCGACGGAGCTGATCGAAGCACTGCACAATGCTCGGCCTATCCCGGACGGCTACGTTCGCGCCAAAGAAGCGGTGGAAGCCGCGATTCTCGATGGTTCAAATGGCAGTGAAGAGGCAATTTTGGATGAGTTCCGAGAGGCTCGCGATAGCTTCAACGAAACCATGGATCGGTGGCAGGAGAACGGAGGAAGCCGCACGGCCCTGATAGAGGCACTTGATGAAAAGCGTCGAGTTTACGAGCAGCGGTTGATCGACTTAGAATTCGAGAATGCCCGCGCAACACTTTCACACGGTGAGCATTCTGGCGTCATTACGGAATACGAAGAAGCCTACCGCGCCTTTGAAGAAGCCGAAAAACGTTGCGAAGAGATCCGCATTCCCTACGAGGAGTCAATCCAGCGAGCTCAACAGAACTATGAAGCGAAACGCCAGGAATATTTGCGGATGGTTGAACAAGTGCGCGAAGAGCTCGACAAGGCGCCCGATCAGTATCGGCAACGTTTCAACGAAATTCTGGAAAACTACAATGAGGTCTGTGGTGAGGAAAAACAGCGCGTGATCGCTGCGGGTGGCTTACATATTTTGGGAACGGAGCGTCACGAAAGTCGCCGGATCGATAATCAACTTCGCGGGCGTGCGGGACGGCAGGGAGATCCCGGTTCGTCGCGGTTTTATTTGTCCCTCGAGGACGATTTGATGCGGATCTTCGGTGCGGACAGGATTCAGGGCATCATGAGCCGGTTGGGAATGGAAGAGGGCGTGCCCATCGAACACGGCCTAGTCACGCGAGCGATCGAAAACGCGCAGAAAAAAGTCGAAGGGCATAATTTCGATATCCGCAAACATCTTCTCGAATACGACGATGTCCTAAACAAACAGCGGGAAGTGGTTTATGGCCAACGTCGGGAGGTTTTGAAGGGTGAGTCGCTGAAGGAGCAGGTCGTTGAGATGGCGCAGGATCTCGTTGAGGAGATTGTTAGCCGCTACTCAGACAAGGAGCTTCACCCTTCCGAATGGGATCTCGCCGGCTTAGGCGAGGCCTTTTACCATCAATTCAATCTACGATTGGACTTTCCAGCGGGCGAAGAAGAGTCGCTTTCCGCGGAAAGTCTGCTCGAACTGGCGATCCAACGGGTTTTGCAAGCCTACGAAGACAAGGAAGGCCGGTTTAGTGCGCCAATGCTGCGGCAATTGGAAAAGATTATTATACTTCAGACGATCGATACTCTCTGGAAAGATCACCTCCTCAACATGGATCATTTAAAGGAGGGGATCGGCCTACGCGGTTATGGGCAGAAAAATCCGCTTCAGGAATACCAAAAAGAAGGCTTTGATATGTTCGAGGAGATGATTCATCGAAAGGAGGAAGATGTCGTCCAAAAGCTGTTTACCGTCGAGCTGGCCCGAGAAACTGTTGCGCGAGACATTGAAATCGAGCAGCCGCGGCCCCAAAGAATGGTGCTAAGCCATGGGGCTGAGCCGCTTCCAACGCGACCTACTGGGCCGTCGAAGCGTGAATCTGAAAAGGTGGGTCGCAACGACCCGTGTCCTTGCGGGAGCGGTAAAAAGTACAAACGGTGTCATGGTAAGTAAAATTTTCTAAATTCGTATTGCCAATTAGTGGTCCTTTGCTGACGATACAATTATCATGTTAAGCGATTTGACTCTTTTGCTCCGACCGTAACTGGTAGATCTGGTCA
>DATIEH010000004.1:0-5556 GCA_035455905.1 Binatia bacterium
GCCCGACGCGGGACCGGCGGAAGGGGTGCGACAAGACCAGGTGCGGCGCACGCGGCGAGAGCCCCGCCGACGATGATCGTAATGGTCTTGCCCTGATAGAAGGGCGTTTGGGCGTGCAGCGGCGCGGAGCAAAGCAGCAGAAACAAACCCAGTAAAAATCTCGTCAACATGCTGTCTCCTCTATTGATATGATTTTATTATCTTCATTCGCCTAAAAGCTTGCGCATACGGCCAACGATTTCAGGTGGGCTTGCCATGACGTCTTTGGCGAGCGTTTCCATTTCCTCCCAACGGGTATGGTCGATCTCCAGCCGACGCTTTTCGGCTTCCGCCAGGAATGCGGGATCGGCAATGGTTTTGTCGAAGGAATCACGCAGGATCTTCATGCGGTCAGGCGATACTCCCGGGCCGGCCACGATGGGACGGCCAAAATCTCCCGACGCCAGTATCACTTTCGCGAGCTTTCGGCCATTTTCGTTGGTTTTATATTTGTCCATCAATTCATAGATGGTCGGCGATTCTTTGATGCGAGCGTCGCGTTTGCTCCCCGTCTGGATCAACACGCTGGTGAAATTGCGTTTGCGCCACGAGATAAACGGCTCGCGCGCAAAGTAAGCCGTGATCGTAAAGGCTCTGCATTGAAGCTCGCCGCGCTCGACGGCTAAATCAATGTCCTGTCCGGAGGGATAACCCGAAACGATATCGAACTTGGTGCCGAGCGTCTCGTCGATAATCTTAGGAATATAATATCCCGCCGAGCTGATGTCGGTGGCGCCGCATTTGGGCGCGGTCGACGCCTTGCGCACGTCTTCGATCGTCTTGTACGGGGTATCGGCGCGCATGTACAAGAGCTGGTTCGAGGTTACGGTGCTGCCGATCCAGTTGAATTTCGCCCAATCGTATTTGACTTCCGATTTTTTTATCAGCTGATTGAAATAAAGGGCGGGATAAATTGCGCCCAGCGTCAGCCCGTCCGGCTTGGCCACGTTATAGACCTGATTCGCGGCGATCAGCGAACCGGCCCCGGGAACATTTTGGATGATGATATTAGGACTGCCAGTAATATGTTTCGGCCAGAATTCCGCAAGCAGGCGCGGATAAAGATCGTAAACATCGCCGGCTTTGGTGCCGACGACGATCGTGATAGTTTTTCCTTGGTAGAAATTTGCTTGAGCAAAGACGGCAGAATTCCAGCCGCAGACAAGCAAAAACACGAAAATAAGAATCATGTTTTCCCCTTCCCGCCGAAAATTTGCCCGAAACATATCCCTCAAGGCTGCCTTGATGCAACAGCCTCGAGGGAAGCAGCGGTAGTCTTATTTTCCGCTGAGTAATTTTTCCATGCGCTGAACGATTTCCGGACTGGCGGCCATGACTTCCTTCGCGAGAGACTCAAGCTCGCTGCCCGAACCAGGATCCATTTCGAGCCGTCGCTTTTCCGCGGTTGCTAGAAGCGCCGGATCTTGTACGGATTTGTCGAAGGCGTCGCGTAGAATCTTTAATCGATCAGTGGGAAGCCCAGGAGGCGCCACAAGCGGACGGCCAAACTCGCCGGCAGCCAAGACGACTTTTGCCAAGCTTCGGCCCGCAGCAGGGGTTTTGTACTTGTCCATTAACTCGTAAATCGTGGGCGCGTCTTTCAAGCGCGGGTCGCGCTTGGCTCCGCTCTGCATAAGCACATTGACGAAGCCCTTTTTGCGCCACGAGATAAACGGCTCGCGCGCGAAAAAGGCAGTGATTGTGAAGGCGCGGCAGACGACTTCGCCGCGCTCTACCGCGAGATCCACGTCTTGGCCGGACTGATAGCCGAGCACGATGTCGAACTTCGTACCGATGGTTTCTTCCATCAGCTTGGGCAGATAATATCCCGTGGAGGTGACGCCGTTGGAACCGCATTTTGGCGCTGTCGAGGCGGTGCGGATATCCTCCATGGACTTATAGGGCGCATCCGAGCGCATGTATAATAGGTGATTCGATGTGACGGGATTGCCGATCCAACCGAACTTGGTCCAGTCGAACCTGACTTCCGGTTTTTTTGTCAGCTGTTCGAAGTAAAGCGCCGGATAAATGGCGCCAATCGTCAGACCATCGGGTTTGGCGACGCTGTAGACCTGATTTGCCGCAATCATCGAGGCGGCTCCAGGCACATTTTGAATAATAATATTCGGACTTCCCGGGATATATTTCGGCATGAACTCCGCGAGCATGCGGGGGTATAGATCGTAAGCGTCACCGGTCTTCGTGCCGACCACGATGGTAATGGTCTTTCCCTGATAGAATGGCGTCTGGGCGCCGGCGTAGCTCCAGGCGCCGAGTATTAAAAAAATTCCGAGAGCAAAACGAATCATTTTACAATTCAACCCTCCTCTATGAGAAATCTCCGGGAACGGTAGCAAAAAAAAAGTTAGAAGCAACCGGCGGCAGGGAGAAGCCGAGCGGCGATCAAACATTCAACGGTTACGTTAATCTTGGCAGAGATAGCCGGTGAAGGTACGGAAGATGAACCGAATTGGCAGGTTCTACAATGATTTCAGTGGCTCCGGATTAGACCCAACCCAACCAGGTTTGTACGAGTCCATCAGGAAAAGGCAGATTAAGCAGTCTAACGAAAAGCGACCAAAAGAAAATAAAAGCGATTGCGGTTAAGGTCGCCGACAACCAGAGTTTCTCTTTACCGTGGAAATACATGTAAGAAAAAACGATGACCGGAATCGTAATCGTAAACCCGACCAGCCAACAGCCAAGGAAGAACGCGAAAAACCACGCAAAGATATTAACGGTGCGCTTGAACGCAATATCCGGCGGAATATTTTGACCCATCTGGATGTCTACCGGCGCGGCGTTGTCCGCCTTACTTTCGATGCCTTTCAGATCGAAAATGACTTGAATGAGGGCGAGAATAATCATCGGGATACCGATGACCCACGGATAAAGCCGCGCTTGCATGCGCCAATCGTGCGCTTGGTAAACGAAAACGCAGAAAAAAATTAATGCGCAAAAGCTAAAGATAGCCGCCGGTCTGATCTTCAACTGTCATCCTCCAATTCTTTTTCTAACTTACGCCGGAGCCACGGGCGTTTTCGGAGCAGCGCAATGTAGCAAAAATCTTTTATTTCGTCCATCGATCAGATGATGCCTATGGATTGTCCGGGTGCGCCGCTTCGAGTGAAATTCTGCCTTCCGCCTTAGCACACAGCCGATTTGCCGGTCAACGGGGTTTCCCGTTTTGCTGCCACCCCTGTGTGTGATAAGTGGAGCTAACAGTCGAACTGTGTGCCACGATCCGGGACGCAGCAAGATAGGAAACCGCTATGGACTTTCGTCTTACCACCGAAGAAGAAAGACTGCGCCAGAGTGTCGAGCGATTCGTGCGCGACGAGCTGATTCCATTAGAGCCGGAATTCGCCAACGCGCCCGATATCTTCGAGGGAACCAGATGGAAGACCCGGGTCAAATCGAGTGAAGATCCTGAAATCAAACGCTACATAGCGGTTATGGAGGGCCTGCGGCGGAAAGCCGAGAAAGAAGGGCTGTGGCACCTCGATGTGCCTAAACCGTATGGCGGCCTGGAAGTCAGCAATGTGGCGCTGATTGCGGTGACGGAAGAGCTCGAAAAGAGCTCAGTTCCGTTCGAGCTGGGCAACCACGTCTCGAACATCCTTTACGGCTGCACAGGGGAGCAAATCGAAAAGTATCTTTGGCCGTGCATTCGCGGCGAAAAGACCTCGGCATTCGGCTTGAGCGAACCGGCGTCTGGGGCCGATCCCTCAATGATGCAAACTACGGCAACTCCTGACGGCGATTTTTTCGTGATCAACGGCACGAAAATGTTTCCCACGTTTGCCGACGTCGCTGATTTTGTCCAGCTCTTCGCACGTCTGCCGGGCACCAGCGGTCGAGACGGTGTCACGTGCTTTTTAGTTGACACCGGCACACCCGGCTATCAGGTCGCGCGCAGCATCGCGACGATTGCGGGCAGCGAACCTTGCGAGCTGGTATTTGAAAACTGCCGTGTGCACAAATCCCACGTGCTTGGCGAGGTCGGTAAGGGTTGGGCTTTGAACCAGGCGTGGCTCGGAGCAAGGCGATTTCAGGTCGGCATTCGCGCCCATGGAAAATCAGCGCGCGTGCTGCGCATTGTACGGGATCTAGTGCGCCACGATGAGAAAGCCCGTGACCGATGGGCTTCGAGGATCGGTCACTTTCTCGGCGAAACCGAAGCCCTCAGGACGCTCACTTACCTCGGCGCGTGGAAAGCGGACCAGAAACTGGACGTGCGCGCCGAGGCGGCGAACGTTAAACTCTTCGCCACAGAGCTTTTGCATCGAGTCATCGACTTCTCCCTGGAAGTTGCGGGCCCGTCGGGGCTGCGCAAGAATCACTTTCTCGCACGAGCGTTTCGTCATGCGCGGGCGACTCGCATCGTCGAAGGTCCTTCGGAGATTCAGCGACATATCATTCAGCGCGCATTGTTTCGCGAGGGTGTCGCCGGGCTGGAATTGCTATAGGGCCGCAGCATGAGGGCGTAGGCTGCTGCGCGCCGACCTGGAAACAATATGGATCTCAAGCTCACCGAAGAAGAAAGACTGATCAAAAATACGGCGGCGCAATTCGTCGAGAGGGAATTAATTTCCCGCGAGGGAGATTACTTGAGACAAGACACGCGCTTTCTACCGCCCGGGGCGCCGGCGAGACGCCGACTTCAGCCGGCGGTCAGCAAGCAATTGGCCGAGCGCGCACGGCAGGCGGGACTCTGGAGTCTCGAAGTGCCGGAGAAACTCGGTGGCAGCCCGCTGAGCGTCGTTGCACGGGTGCTGGTTCATCGCGAGTTTGGGCGTTCGATTTTACCTTTTCGCCCGGTCTCCATTCCGGCGTTCCTGTTCGACACGCCGTATAGCGAGAAACTCGCCACTGGCGAGATCTCTCTAGCGTTGGCTTTCGAAGAAGCCCACAGGACCGGAGAGCTGAGCGCTTTGCAAATCCTTTATCGCCAGGAGCCGGACGGAACGACTCTGCGCGATTCATCGATTTTTGTATCGAACTCCGGCGCCGATCTGTTTTTGTTTCCGGCTCGAGAACAGGGGAGCGATCGATTGGGCCTGTTTGTCATCGAGCGCGACGCCCCCGGTATGAGCATCACAGATGAAGTGGATCTCACCACGGACGCGGCGGTCGCCAGGCTGATTCTGCGGCAATGCAAAATTCCCAACGACCGGCTGCTCGGTTACGAGTACGAAGCCGGCGAGATCATCGCTTCCGAGCAGTTGAATATGGCGGCGCGCTCGCTCGGCATCGCCATGCGCTGTTTGGCAAGCGCCATCGAGCATGCGCGCAACCGAGTGACCTTCGGGCGCCGACTTGCGGAGCGCCAGGCCATCCAATGGATGCTTGCCGATTTGTCCGTGGAGATACGGACCTGCACTTGGCTTACGCTGGAAGCGGCCTCGCGCGCAGATCAGGAACTCACTTATTTCGAAGAGGCTGCGCTCGCAAAAAAGCGCGCGACCAAAATGGCATTTCAAGCGGCCGATACCGCAATTCAAATCCATGGCGGCT
>DATIEH010000005.1:0-3464 GCA_035455905.1 Binatia bacterium
CTAAATCAGGATGAGCTTTATACTGTATGTACGAAGAACCCTGCAAAGGTGGTGGGTTTAGATTTAGTATAGCGTTTCAGTCTTGCGTCCGGGTTCACGAGACCTAAGACTCTAGACAACTCACTTCAACCCCAACCGCTCGAACGTTCCGTCCTTCTCCATCTCCTCGAGGAAACGCCGATCGATCAATTGCTCAGCTTTGACTTGTTTCGCCCGCGGATCGGTTTTGGCGATCTCGTCGAGGGTTGCCTGGATTGCGACGGGTTTGATTTCGAATCTCGGCTCCAGCACCTTGAGTTCCTGCGTGTAAGCGGCATCGAAAACCTTCCGATCGGTGAGGCCGATCTTTCTGCTAATCACTTTAAACGCCAATTCTCGATCGCTCACCATCATCTTTAGCGACTCGGCCATGGTGTGCATGAACTGGCTGATCGCTTTCGACCGTTTGGCAATCAACGAGCGCAGCGTCACGAAACCCGCAGCGATAAAGGGCGGCCGAATCTCCCGTCCGTCGATGACGTAGTTATATCCGGCAAACGCCGCTCTCGTGTCCTGCGGCGTCGTCACCGAAGCGGCGTCGACAGCGCCCGACATCAAAGCTTGAATGGTTTCCGGCGCGCCGCCGGTCTGAATTAAATTGACGTCGCGCAAGGGATCAAGACCTTTGGCCCGCAACCCATAAACCGCAAAGTAATGACCGTTGCCGCCGATGCGGCCCACCCCGATTCGCTTTCCCTTGAGATCCTCCGGCCGTTTAATGTCTGGCTTGCCCATAATGCTGTGGGTGAGAACGTTCTTGATCGAGCCGATAAAAACAAAATCGGTATTGCCGGCAAGGTAGGCCCTCATGGGACCTTCGCCGCCGACAATACCGATATTCCCGTTGCCGCTGCTCATCGCCGCGGTGACAATGCCCGAAGAGGCGATGTAGACGAGCTGAAAGTCGAGATCGTGTTTTGAATACAACCGCGCGTCCTCGGCAAACCAAGGCAATGCCATAGCGACGCTCGGCGCGGATTGAAGACCGACGAGTCTTTCCGCCGCAAACGCTGGTGCAGCGAGGTCAAAGACGCCTTCGGCAAACGTCAAGCTCAGAAGCAAAAATCGCCCAATGAAAACCTTGCTCATCGAAACCTCCGAACAAATCAGGGCACTGATTACTACAGTCCTGCCTATGCGCACAACCTTAGCCTGAACGACCGTCGACTCTTGGCTGGATGAGAATCGGCGTATAGACAATAATAAAGATCGTAAATGCGGCGATCCAGAATGCGCCACTCGCGACGATGAGCTGCGAAAAAAATTGCGGAAAAAAGGGCGGGAGCAACCCACGTCCCACGGCCGCAAGATTAATCAAAACAAAGGCGGCGGTCATGGCGGCTCCGACCTTCAGCGGTCTTCCCGTATGGCCGAGGGAGACCCGAGCCATCATCCCGAGCGTCAAAACACCGATCCCGCCGACGGTAAACGCATGAATGGTAAATTGTGGCGGAACAAGGCCGAGGGCTGTGGCGGCTTTCAAGTAAAATCCTAGGATGATCCAACCATAGCCGAGATGTAAAACCCAGAGCAGGGGTACACGCCAGTACCGCGGCGTGTACCACCCGGCTAACCGAGCCCCATTGGCGCAAGCGGCAAGGGCGGCAAAACTGGCGGATGTAACAGAGTCGGGCCTAAAGAGCTCGGCTACTAAAAATAAAATAACACTCACGGGTGATAGCCATTCGACTATCCGCCACCGCTTCAGCACCAGACTCAAGGCCCTTTCGGTGAAAAACGGAATAACCCGTCCGCCCATGATCACGATCACCAAAATAATTACATCGAGGCCGAGGAAGACTCCCTTACGCGCAAGATTCGGCGCCAGACCCAGTACATCGGCATGAACCAACAAATCCGCCGACCAAAGAATCGCCAAAAGCGGCAAGAAGATTAAGTTTCGTTTTTCATTGTTCTTTAGCAACGGCACAGCGATACCGATCGCAAACGTCGGCAGGAACGCTAGGTCCGCTGCAGCGATCAACCAGCGCGGAAAAATAGCGACAAGAATCGGCAAGATCCTGGCAACGAGCCACAATGCGCCCATTCCTGCTAGAGGTAGTCCGGACGGCGTCGGTGTATTCGTCCAGTTCCGCACAGCCGTGAGCAAGAAACCGGCAATCACGGCGACGGTGTAGCCGAAAATCATTTCGTGGCTGTGCCAACCGATCTGACCGTAGTAGGTATCGAAAGGAATCCCGCCGACAAACACCGCCATCCAAAATGCCATTAGGAGAATCGCTAGCCAGCCAGCGAGAAGAAAAAAAGGCCGGAAACCGAGAGCGAAAATGACCCGCATGCGTCACCCTATCTGATCATTTCATTAGAGCAGCGGCACGGCTAGCACAAGCAGCTGGAAACCAACCAAGGCTATCGCTTTGTCACTTGCTTGATGAAGCCTGAGGTTTCCATTTCCTGAACGAAGCTCGGATCGACGAACGTTTTGGGATCGGCGGTTGCGGCTTTTGGATTCTTCGGTGCCATATCGTCGAGCAGAGTTTTGATGCCAGCGGGATCGGCATATGGAACATCCAGCAATACTGAAGTGTAGTTACGGTAGGTTCGTTCGAGTCCCTCAGGGTCCGTCAGCTTGGTGTACTTGCCAATGATCGCTTTTGTGCTTTCTTTGTCGGTCTTGATGAAATGAATCGCTTCGGTAATTGCTCGGCAGAACTTCGCCAGAACCGGGCGACGGGTCTTGATGATCGCCTCACGCGTCACTACACCGTTACCGTGCAAAGGAATTTTCAAGGTCGCCATATTCACCAGATCACGGAAACCTAGCCGCTCGGCCTCCTTAATAAAAGGCTCGTTCATGATCGTGAACTGAGAAATGCCCTTGGAAATCGCCGCAAGCCGTTCGGGATTACCGCCAGCGGGCACGATGCGCACGTCTTTTTCCGGATCGATGCCCAACTTTTTGAGCGACAGGCGCATGCCCATATCGGAAATACTACCAAATCGATTGACCGAGCCGGTTTTGCCTCTGAGCTGTTCAGGATTGGTAATATTCGGCGCGCTGATGATGTGATCGATGAAAGTTGGAATAATCGAAAGCACCATCACGACATCGGCGCCGCCCAGACGCGGATTGACGACATTGGGCGCGGACGTGACAACGATATCGAGATCGCCCGCAACCAAGGCCTGCATGGCCGGCGGCCCGGCGCCGAAGAAGATCGGTTCCACCGACAGACCTTGCTTAGGAAAAAAACCCTTCTCCTGCGCCACCCAGAGCGGTGTGTGCGATGCGGTCATCGCCGCCCAGCCTACGCGCACACGATCTTGAGCCGAAGTACCCGCCGCACCAACCAAGAAAACTAACGCTACCGAGACTCTGGCAAGAAACTTTACCATCTTAATCCGCCGCGCCTTTGCATCACTCCGACACATCATTACTCCAGCACTCCAATCGCTCACTTCAC
>DATIEH010000006.1:0-2215 GCA_035455905.1 Binatia bacterium
CCGGATTTGTTCACCAGCGCGCAAGGCGGCGCGTAGCGGTGGAGCAGCAGCTTTTCCGCGACGCCGGAGATCCGCGGGTCGCGGCTCGCGGCGCTTTGTCCCCGGGAAGTGGTCTCGCCGGTGTCGTAGCGGGGCGGGGCAAAGGGGAACGGTAAGCTTGCTCCAGCCCCATGCTTCAAGTCCCTGCGCTTGAAGATCTTCCATCTTCGATTTCGCTCGGCGAATAGATCGACGTAGCCGTCGATCGATTCGGAGGGGCCAAGAAAGAGAATGCCGTCCGGCCGTAACGCATAATGGAACAGAGGCACGAGTCTTTTCTGCAATGCGGCATCCAGGTAGATCAACAGATTCCGACAACTCAGCAAGTCGAGTTTGGTAAACGGCGGGTCCTTGACCAGATCTTGGATCGAAAAAATCGCCATTTCGCGGATTTCTTTTTTGATGTGATAGCCGTCGCTTTCATCGAGGAAAAATCGCCTGAGCCGCGCCGGCGCGACATGGTTAGCGATGGCGACGGGATAGATTCCCGCGCGCGCCGCCTCGATCGCCTCGGCGTCGATGTCCGTGCCGAAAATCTGTACGGTAAAATGCTTCTTTAAAGCGTCCATGCATTCCCGCAGGACGATCGCGATAGAGTAAACCTCCTCGCCGCTCGAACAGCCGGGAACCCAGACCCGCACGGTAGAATCTTTCGGCGTCTTCGCCAGCATCTCTTTGAGGACTCGACTCAGGATCTTGAAAGCCTCCGGGTCGCGAAAAAAGCTGGTTACGCCAATCAGCAGGTCATTGAAGAGCACTGACGCTTCCTGAGCGTTCTGCTGCAAAAGGCGAAGGTAGTCCGCCGGGTTTTCAATTTGCTGCAGGTTCATGCGCCGATCGATGCGCCGGCAAATCGTGCTCTTCTTATAAGCGGAGAAGTCATGGCCGGTCTGGGAGCGCAAGACCTGGAATATCTTTTCCAGGGTCTCGGGGAACTTGTCGGATAGGGCGGTGGCCGTGCCGCTGCGCTGAGGACGGGAAGCTTTAGCATAATTCATCAGTTGCGCCGGGATCTGCTCAGCGGCCAGCACATAGTCCACCAAACGGGTCCCGATGGCGCTTCTTGGCATGCCGTCGAATTCTGCGGATGCCAAGTCCTGGGCGATGACCAGACCGCCGGCGTCCTTAATTGCTTTCAATCCCAGTGTCCCGTCGGTACCGGTTCCGGAAAGGATAATGCCAATCGCGTTGCTCCCTTGATCCTCGGCCAGCGCGCGGAAAAATGTATCGATGGGGAGCCGCAAACCGCGCGGCTCGGTAGGGTCGGTCACGACGAGCGTTCCATGCTTTATGGCCATTTTCTTGTTTGGCGGAATGATATGGATCGTGTCGGCCTCAACCTTCGTCCCATCCTCGGCCTGCCGGATTGGCATCTGAGTATATTTTCTCAATAGCTCAGGGAGCATGCTGACATGGGTCGGGTCCAGATGAAGAATCAAAATGAAAGCCATGCCACTGTCAGGGGGCATCTGAGAGAAGAATTGCTCGAACGCTCTCAATCCGCCCGCGGAAGCGCCGATTCCAACAATGGGAAGGTTTTTTTGTTCCTTCTCAAGAGCCGAAGTAGAAGTTCTGACGCGAGAAGATTTCCGGGTTTTTTTTGCGCTGACGTGTTTTTTCTTTGTAGTTATCACATAGGCTCTCTTTGCATATTTTCAATTAAAATACCGTCATTGGCCAATGGTTTGTGCGCGAAACGTTCGGCTGCTTCTGCCATTTGAGTAGATAGGGCAAACCATATGCCCAGATGGATCGCCAAAGTACTAAAATGGTTGGATGAATAGATGGAAAACTGTTCTCATCTTTGGGAGGTTGCCGCATGATTCTTCGCAATTTTGCCGGACCGCGTGAGGCGAAGCAATAGCTCGATACCCACCTTGATCGTCTTCATAACGAGATTTGTCGAGATGGTCCTGACGAATCAGAACACCGAAAGTGCATGGTGCGGATAATGCATATTCACGTGACTGGTGAAGTGAAATGGTCTGCATAATGCACCGAGAAAGGAGCTTTGAGTGTGAGAACTGAACTAGCTCATTGGTGGCGAATTTTCTTAGGCATTGGCGACGAAACGCGGCGCGTGGCGCTCGACATTCTGCGCCAGCGCTATGTCGATGAGAGCCAACACGCGAGACAATTTATGCGGCATGCTGGAGAGATGCATTATCCGCAGTTT
>DATIEH010000007.1:0-10820 GCA_035455905.1 Binatia bacterium
TCAGGTCGATCGAAAGTGGAATGAAACCTTGATGGTTTCCATGTGAAAAAATCCCTCCGAGCCTCCCTTTGCCAAAGGGAGGGTTCGGAAACTTACGACATTCTTCTGACCGTTTACCGACGAAGGCCGCTATCCAGAAACAGATCCAGCAGCAAAACTGATTCGAACTGATCAGAAAATAAGTGCGAGCGCCGGCTTTAAATCAATCGGATGCCGCTGTTCGCACTCGTTGCTCCTCGATGGCGTAGCGCACCAGAGCGGCGTAGCGATAAACCACGTGGGCGAATTTTCCATAGGGCGCGGTAATGAATAGACCGGCTACCAATCCTAGATGAATCACCAGCAGCGTTCCCATCGCCGAGGTTTCACGGAACGCGAGCAGCACAAGCCCGGTGCAACTGGTGAGGAACAACAGCACGAGAAACGCGACGTCCATTTTCAGCATGCTTGCATCCGCGGGCGTGCGGTCGCTTTGCGATTTCAAATAGAGCAGTCCGACGGTACCGATCATTAGACCGATGCCACCCACGGCGCCGAGAACCACGGGTGCGCTAAAATATGGATACGGCGCTTGCCAACCGAGAAAGTGATCGTAGAATGCCGCAATCGTGGTGGACGCGAAATCCAGCAGGAATCCATAGAAAACCAAGTGATGACACCACCTCCGTGTAGATGAAAAACTCTCGGCGGGATAGTTGCAGCCTGCTCCGCCGCCTTTCATGTACGCCAGACCGAATGCGTCTTTAGTGGCGCGCCAGAATGCGGCAGGATCGAGCATCTCCAATGGAGTGCCGCCGGTTTCACGCCAGAAGCGCACCGCGCCAATGATAAATATAGCGAATCCGTATAGCGCGATCAGCGAAGGCACCACGGTCATGGCGGCAAACGGCACCACGCGGTAAAACGTCGCCTCGCCGAGATGCGTGGCGAATAGAACGTTAGCGCCTTGGAACAAAAGCACGAGTGCGAGAATGATAATTATCGATGCGACGGTGATCGCCGTCACTGCGACCGCGTTGTGTTTGAACAAGCCGGATAGAATCGTTGGCCAGGTAAACTCGCGATAAGTGTCGGCGCGCAGCTCGGACATGAGTTTAGGAATATTGACGCCAAACTCGTGCGGCGGCGCGTACTGACAAGCGTAATAGCAGTCGCGGCAATCGAAGCAAAGATTAGCAAGATAAGTCAGATCAGCTTTGGTAAAAACGCGGCGCTGTTCCATCGCCGGAAAAACCGCGCAGTATCCTTCGCAGTACCGGCACGCATTGCAAATCGTCATTTGCCGCGCGCCGTCTTTGACCAGATCAAAATCCGGCACAACGCGCCGCCTCACGCCCGGCGATTCTTCCGAATACGGAACCGATCGTTAATCCGAAACCGGCGAGATAACCTTTGCCGAGAATATTACCTGCCATCATTTCGCCCGCGGCAAAAATATTTTTTGCTGGCCGTTCATCCCCCATGATGACCTGCGCGTGCTCGTCAACGGTAACGCCTAAATAGGTAAAAGTAATTCCGGCGCGCAGCGGATAACCATAGAAAGGCGGCGCTTCGATCGGCCGTGCCCAATGACTTTTTGGCGTCTGCAATCCTTGGGTACGGCAGTCGTCCAAGGCGCCGGGATTAAATTTGCCGCCGCCGTTCACCGAGCGGTTGAATTCATCGACGACCGCACCAAGCGCGCGCGGTTCAATAGCTAACGCGGTCGCGAGCTCGGGAATCGAGGCTGCCTCCACAGGCGGAAATACCGACGGCATGAAGTGGGGCAACGCCTTTGAATCGATAATAGAGTAGGCGATCTGCTGCGGTTGCTCGGCGATGAGCTTGCCCCAGATCGCATACCGTTTGGGCCAGAAATCCTCGCCCTCGTCGTAAAAGCGCTTTCCCTCACGATTGACGACGATGCCGAAGGGCACGCTGTCGAGCCGGGTGACGATGCCGCCGTCGAATTTTGGCGCGCGCGCATCCAACGCCACCGCGTGACAACCGCGCGGATCGCCGACCGGCTTTACGCCGTGGCGCAGCAATTCTTTGAGCATTCGCCCCTGGTTGTTTGGCGTTCCGCGAATGATGAAGTTTTCCGCCGCCTCACCCCAATATTCCTTGAGCCAAGGGATATTCGCTTCGAAACCACCGGCGGCAAGAACGATCGCTTTGCTGCGAATCCGCTCGCGTTCGCCGTTGCGCGCAGCCAGCGCCGAGACAAACTCACTACCACCGATTTCTAGTTGCTGGACTTCGGTTTCGTAGCGAATTTCCACGCCCGATTGAGCCGCGGTGTGATAGTACGCGTTGATCATGGCTTTGCCGCCGCCGAGCATGAAGAGATTGCTGCGCGCGAGATGGAGCGTGCCGCGCAACGGCTTTTGCCAGCGCACGCCGTTGCCCGCCATCCAATCGGCCAGTGTTTCCGATTCGCGAATCGTGAGACGAGCGAGAGCCTCGTCGGTCGCGCCGCCGGTGACTCCCAAAAGATCCTGCCAGAACTCTTCCTCACCATAAGCATGAGTCACGAATTCCGTAGCCGCTCTGTGCATGTATCGGATGTCGCGCGTATGCCGGCTGTTGCCGCCGCGGAAGTCTTTCGTCGCGGTTTCGAGAATGAGAACGCTTGCACCAGCACGCCGCGCGGTGATCGCCGCGCACAGGGCCGCATTCCCGCCGCCGACGACAAGCACGTCGAGCGGAACGCGAGAGTTCGCGGTCATCCGAGAAGAATGCTTTCCGGCCAGTACAGGCCGAGGAGCTGGTTCATAACCACGGCCAGAGCTACAGCAATGCCGGCATAGATGAAGGCATAAAACAGTTTGGTTCTCAGCCAGCCGTAAAGAAAACCGAACGTATAAAGCGCGGTGGCGCCGCCGAAACCGAAAAGTAAAATCATCAAGAGATATAGGACCAGCGAAAACAAATAGCCCAGCGCCAGTTTGATTTTTTTCCGCGTCTCTATTCCTGGTGGTTCTCGGGTAGCGCGCACTTCGAGAATGATCTGGGCGACCGCCATAAAAATTGCCGGAATGGTTGCGGCCATCGGAAAAATGGCTCCCAGGTAGGGAAAGTCTTGCGCTTCATAGAGCGCCGCCACCACGACAAGCAAAACCAAGATTGTGAAAACAACCGACGGCAGTTTTCCCAAGGCAACCGCATCATCGTCGGATTCCTCGGCCGGGCTATTTTTACCCTCGCGTTTTTGGCGAATGGTCCAAATGATCGAGGCGACCAACAACATACCGAGAACTATGACTCCCGGGCGCCCCAGCCATTCAAAACCGTAGCGGCTGATCGATAACCATAGATATTGTTCGGTTGGTTTGGTCAAGACGAATCCGACCAGAAAAGGCGCGCGCGGCCATCCCAACTGTTTCATGAACCAGCCGAGCAGTCCCAACCCGAGCATGGCATAGATATCGCCGAATTGCTGGGAGCTCTGAAAAGAACCAAAAAAAATCGTGACGATGACGGCCGGAGCCAACAGTGCGAAGGGAACCCAGGTAAGCCGCGCCAGCGCTGGGCTCAACAGAAAACAAAGGCCGGCACCGATGGTGTTAGCCAGAGCAAAGCTCCAGATAATCGTAAAAATCAGATCGAGATTTTCCTGCACCATCCGCGGCCCGGGCTGAATTCCGTAAAAAAACAACGCGCCCAGTAAGATCGCTGAGGGAGCGCCACCGGGAACGCTGAACAGCAAGGTGGGGATGAAATCACCCGCCTCAACCGAATTGTTGGCGCTTTCCGGGCCGATCACGCCGCGGATATCGCCCTTGCCGAATTTTTCGCGATCGCGGGCCATAGCCACGACATGGCCATAGCTCATCCACGACCCCGCGGTGGCGCCGATGCCAGGGAGAATCCCTGCCCACACACCGATGAGAGAGCCGCGCACGACGATGCCCCAGTGTTGCCACACATCTTTTGCCCCCTGGAGCCAGCCGTGTCCCAGCGGGACTCGCTCGGCTATCTGGCCGCCTTTAGCCAACAGATCGATAATTTCCGCGATGCCGAAGACTCCCAGGGCCACTCCGACTAGGGGAATGCCGTCGACCAGGTAAAGTTGACCGAAGGTATAGCGATCGACGGCATCCGCAGGAGCAGAGCCAACGCTGCCCAGTAAAAGCCCAAGGCAAGCGGCCAACCCTCCTTTGAGCGGCGCGCCGCCGGTGAGAAAGCCGGCGAAGGAAAGCCCGAGAACGCAAAGCATCAACAACTCGGGGGAGCCGAAGAGCAGAACCAGAGGTCGCGCAATGGGCAAGGAGAGTGTCAAAAAAATCGTGCCGATAAAACCGCCGATCATCGACGACAAAAACGCCGCGCTCAATGCGCGTCCCGCCTGGCCCTGTTTGGCGAGCGGATGTCCGTCTAGAATTGTCGCGGCGGCCGCGGCGGAGCCCGGAGTGCCAATCAGCACCGAAGTGATTGTGTCGGAGGTATGAACCACTGCGAGCGATCCGACCAGCAGAATCATCGCCGTATGCACGTCGAGCGTATAGATGAAAGGAAGCAGGATCGCCACGCACGCGATACCGCCAAGCCCGGGCAGAATACCGATGACTGTGCCGGCGAGCACGCCGGCCATTAAAATGCCCAGATGGAGAGGATCGGCAAATCTCTCAAGGGCAATTAGCGCGGCATGCCACATGGAAGAGTGGAATTGGAGTATTGGAATACTGAAGCGTTGGAGTGCTCGGTTTTTGACAACATCACTCGATTACTCCGGCTTCAACTCATGGTTACCTAGCTTAGCTAATCGAACTTCACGCGATACTTTTTGCCGGCCCACTCTTTGACAAAGCGTTGTGTGTCGGGATCGATCTGGAAAGCTTGTTGGATGGTCTTTTCAAGACGATCACCACGCAGTAGAGGGTAGCCTCCTAATATTTTTTCTGTCTTGGCGTGAAATTCTTTGTCTTTATCAAGCCGGTCGGCGGCCGAATAGAAAGCCTGCAGCGCAGCCGCTGGAGCATCACCCTTGACCCAAAGAATTTTCTGTACGGCGAATGCGGAGGGCATGAAGATTTTGTACGTATCCCAGAATTTGCCCGAAGGTTTTTTGCCCTTGATCTTTTCGTAGACTTCCGGAACCGTCGGCAGGTCCGGTACAGCAGGGTCGCGGACGATGTTACCCTTTTCGTCGAGCTGGCCGAAGCTCATTAGCGGTATCGCTTTGCCTTCCTTAATGAGCGGCTCCACCGTGGCGTTGTAGGCCGGTGTCGTCTGGTAGTCGATATTGGTTTCGCCGCGTTCAAACGCGATCCGCGCGTCTCCCCTGCCTTTGAAACCAAGCACGCCTCTCGCATCCAGCTCCAAAAGCTCGAAAGTGATCAGCGGAATCATATCTAGGCCGATGGCGCTGATCCCGCCGTAGATTAGATTCTTCACCTTGGCGAGATCCTCAATCCGTTTAATTCCCGCCGCGGGTGCTGCGTACATCACGCCACCCACCGGATTGACCAGCAGCGGCTTCCACTGTTTAAAGTCGTACTTGGCGGCCTTATCGCCCAACAGCACCGGAAAATAATTGGTAGCGGAGCTGACTAAAACCATGAGGCCGTCCGATTTAGCTTTTTGAGCGAATTCCATCATCCCAGGGATCGCTCTCCCGCCAGCGATGTTGCGAAAGGTGAATTTGGGATTGCCCGAAATGTTTTTCTCCAGATAGGGTGCGATTGTGCGAATCCAGATATCCGACCCGCCGGCAACCCCGAATGGGATGATCACTTCGATAGTCTTCCCTTCATAATAAGGGGCTGCACCGATCGCTGTATCAGTAATCGCCAATAATAATGCGAAGACAGCGAGCCATCTCGCGATTGACGGTCGACTTTTTAGAGGAATGAGTTTCATAGACATCCTTCCTTAAAAAAGAGTTCCTTGTCCATACTGTCATGGGTTTGTTTAGTCAAGGCCGAGAACCCAATTTATCCTGGCGGAAACTCTGATCGATGCCCGCTTGCATCGAAGTCCGACATAGAACATAAGCGGCTATGCGCGGAAGATCACCAACTGGGTTCGCTCTGCTTGTCCGACTAAACCACGCATAAAAAAGAACGGGATGGTCAGGGAAACAGATACCTTTAAGAGTTTGGCGCAGAGGATGGCGAAGTTTGCCCTTGGTCTTCGCTACGATTCGATTCCCGCCGAAGTGATAACAGCCGCGCGACGGCACTTGGCCGACACCCTGGCGTGCGCATTCGGCGCGCGCGAAACGGCAACGATTCAAGCGCTTCAGAAATATGCGATTGGGCAGGGCGGGCGCGCCGATGCGACGGTGATCGGCACTGCGAAAAAAGTTCCCGCCGGCATGGCCGCTCTGGTGAACGGCACGATGGTGCGCCATCTCGACGCAAACGACATCTTTGTTTTGCATCGAGGTGGCACCTCAGGTCACTTCAGTGACGCTACGGCGGGGTTGCTGGCTCTCGCCGAGCAATATCGGCGCAGCGGTGAGGAGTTGCTAACCTGTCTCGTCGCGTCCTACGAGCTGCAAGGCGCGCTCGCTGATTCGATCAATTTCTGGGATCGCGCTCTCCATCCGGTAACCAATGTCGCCTGGGTTACGTCTATTGTCGCCGCGCGTCTCGTCGGCGCTGATGCCGTTGCAGCCGTCCACGCTTTCGGTCTAGCCGTTGCAACCGGCACGGTAATGAATACCTGGATCAGACCGGCGGCGACCATTCCTTCGATCAAAAGCGTCGCCGTGGGACTTGCGTTGAAGCGCGGCGTCGAGGCAGCCGGACTTGCCGGTATCGGCATCACCGCGACCGAGGATGCTTTTGAAACAGTACTGGAGCGTTTAGCTCCCCGGCCGGACATTTTGTTCGATCCGGCGCCGATCGAGAACCTCGGTCAACACTGGAGCATGAAGCGAAACATGCTGAAGCGCTATCCGGCGCAGGTCAATACGCAGGCCGCGATTGAGGCCGTCATGCGGCTTTATCAAAGCGGCATCCGCGCCGAGCATGTGCGCAAACTGGTTCTTCATGGTCATCGGAATGTCGCGGGCGGTGTCCAAGGGTCGGCGCAGGCATATGCGCCGACAAATCGCGAATCGGCAGATCACAGTACGCCCTATGTCATGGCAATGGCACTCTTACGCGGCAAAGTAACCCTCGAGGAATATGCAGGGGCCCCATGGGAGAGCGCAGAAGTCAAAGCCGTGATGGCCAAAATCGAGCTCGTGATCGATGACGAGATGGACGAGGCTTTCACGACTCGAGGAATGCTCGGCGTGCGGCTTATTACGGAATTAAATAGTGGGCGGACCGAAGAGTTCGTCGTGGGTCAACCGAAAGGTCATCCCGAGGCGCCCTTAAGCGATACGGAGCTGCTCGAAAAGATGAGCTGGCTTATGAAACCTCATGCGTCCTCAGTAATGCCGCAGCAATTACTCGAGCTTTGTAATCTCCTTTCGACCTCGGAGGACATCCAACGACTTATCGCAAGTGGCCGTATCGAGCATCCCTGAGTGCCTAATGCACTTCCTGGTGAGTTGAACGATTTCGCGAGGATTTTGTGCCTCAATCATCGGCCGCGCTTCATGGCTTCGGCGATATAACCGGATTTGTCCAGGCGTTCAATGAACGAATTATCAATCATCTCCGCCGCTTTGACTTTGGCGAGGCGCGGATTTACGCGCATCAGCGCATCGATCATGTTTTGCACGCCGGCCAGAGTCGCGTAGGGAGTCTTGGTTTTGGCGTGGATATCCACCGTGGCGTCATACATGATCTGAATGCTTTGAGGCGTTGAAAGTTTCATTCGTCGCGCCAGAACGCTCTTCACCACCTTCTCATTGGCCGGGTTTGGCAAAAAGTACAAGCCATCGATGGTGCCTTTCAGAAATGCTTCCATCTGCTGCGGATTCTCTTTGATGTAGCGGCGCGAGCCGACGATGACTGTATTCAAGTAGGGCGCCTCGAGCTTGGTCAGATCGGCCATTACTGTGAGTCCCTTGTCCCGCGCCGCCTGGCCGAAGCCTGGCTCCAACGATGTCGCTTCGATCTTGCCGGTGACCAAGGACGCCACTCGCTCCGGCTGGGTTCCCACTTGGATGATCGCGATTTTGTCGCGCACCGGATCGAGGCCGAGATGTTGTAGCGCCACTTCGACAGCCAGATGGCTACCGGAACCAAAAGTGCTAATGGCGACTCGCTTGCCTTTCAGATCGGCGGGCTGGCGGATCTGAGGAGTGACCCAGAGCTGGTAGGGAAGAATGTGTATTGTCGCCGCCACGATGGCCAGATCTGCGCCGCCGCTGACGGCACCCGCCGTGGGTCCGACGCTGGTGGACGCGACGTTGGCTTCCCCGGCAACCAAAGCCTGAGAAGTCACCGATCCGCTGCTGATGAATACTGAAGTGACATCGACCCCGTGCTTTCGATAAAAGCCCTGATCTTCGCCGAGCCAGACGCTAGCATGGGTAGAAATTAACCCGGCGTAGCCGACCAAAAGCTTCTTCGAAAGTTCCTGCGCGGCGGCGGCCGACGCGAGAAAATGGAGCAAAAGAAAAACCAGGAACGTTTGATGCGAAATGCAGCTGCGCGTGCGGTTCACATTCGCCATGGTGACCTCCTTCGCGTCGCTTGTCGAAGATTTGGGTCGTTCTGGGCCGAATGTCTTATAACCCACTCGACCGCGGATTCACAATTCAATCTGTGCCGGTTTAAAGAGATATGCGATGGCTCCTTTGACTTGGCGCGGGGAATTACGTTATTCAAGCTTCCGGGCGCCGGCGGCAAGGAGAGTTTTATGGCTCGACGAGTTTACTTCGACATCCTTTGCACGTTCCTTCTCGCTTCATTTATCTTCGTCACTACAGCCCATGCGGCGGATGCGACCGATGAATGGAAAAAAATCGTCGAGGCGGCGAAGAAGGAAGGCAAGATCGTCGCTGGCGGACCGCCGACCGCCGTTTTGCGCAAGCAGTTCAAGGAAACATTCGAGAGCCGTTTTGGCGTCGAGCTGGAATTGCTCTCGGCGCCCGGGCCGCAAAACGCGCAAAGGGCGATCGCCGAATTCAAAGCCGGAGTCAAATACTTCGACGTGCTTCATGGCGGCTCGGGAACGTTGGAGCTGCTCAAAAACGAAAACATGCTGGCGCCATTCATGGACTATGTGGTTCTGCCGGAGGTCAAAGATCCCAAGCAATGGTGGGGTGGCCACATGTGGGAAGACAACCTGAAGACCAACCGCTTTATCTATTCATTCTCGGCAGATTTTTCCGTGCCGCCGTTTTACAACGCCGACCTGGTGAAGCCAGATGAAATCACCTCGTTCGATGATCTCCTGTTGCCCAAATGGAAGGGCAAGATCGGCATGTTCGAGCCGCGAGTCCCGAGCGCGGGGCAGGGGCTCTGGGGTTACATGATGCGTGCCAAAGGGAAGGAGTTTCTGCAACGACTCGCGGAACAGAATCTTTATATTCATCGCGACGGCCAGCAGATCGCGGTCGGCTTGGCCAAAGGAAATCTCGCCATCGCGCTCGGCCTGGCACAGCGCTTTGTCGATCCCTATATTAAAGGCGGTTTGCCGATCAAAGTGCTGACCTCGATCAAAGAAGGCATGGGCGGCAGCAATGGTTTCGGCACGGTCGCCGTCATGGGCAATGCGCCGCATCCGAACGCGGCGAAGGTTTACATCAATTGGCTGCTCGGCAAAGAAGGGCAAGAGCTCTATGGCCGGGCGCTGACCCAGGGAACGCGTCGTCTCGATGTCGACACTAAATGGCTCGCGCGCTTCAACACGCCGGCGGCGAAGGACAAAATCACACCGGAAGAATTCGAAAAGATTCGCTTCTACGGTGAGGATGTGATCATCAACTGGCGCGAACCGGCCGGCGAGTTTGCGCGGAAGATTTTGAAGTGAGGGAAGATAAAATTCTCATCACCGAACTCCTCACGCTGTCGGTTCGTGATCGCACCGACGGACACGCAGGTTTTAAATCCCTCCTAACCTCCCTTTGCTAAAGGGAGGAACCTATTGATTGACGCTATGCATTTTCTTAATGCTTGAATTGAGAGCATCCGTCGAATTATGTTTCCTTCATTGGAACTTAATTTCCCGTCTTTGAAAAAGAGGGGTTAGGCGAGATTTCCCGCGTGCTCGCTAGTATATAAACAAATTCCCCGCAATCCCTGTTTGTCAACGGCATCACCTGGTAGCAGAAATGATCGTTACGATTGCAGAGAATTGAGAAAATTTCTTCTCGAAGGGAGCGTGACCCATGCGCTACGAGCTTTACTACTGGCCATCGATTCAAGGACGTGGCGAGTTTGTCCGCTTAGTGCTGGAAGATGCCGGAGCGGACTACGTTGACGTCGCACGTGAGCCGAAAGGAATGGCTGCAATGATGCGCCTGATGGAAAGTCGGTCGTTAAGAAATCCGCCGTTTGCGCCACCTTTTCTCAAAGCCGGCAAACTCGTGATCGCACAAACTGCCAATATTCTCTTATACCTCGGTCCACGTTTGGGACTGGTGCCGCAAAGCGAAGTTGCGCGCCTTTGGGCGCACCAATTGCAACTGACGATCGCCGATTGGGTTAGCGAAGCTCATGATACGCATCATCCGATCGGCGGCAGTCTTTACTATGAAGATCAGAAGCGCGAAGCCAAGCGGCGCGCAGCAGATTTCCCCGCGGAACGCATGCCCAAGTTCTTCGACTATTTTGAAGGAATCCTGCAGCGTAGCTCGAAACGAAGCGGATACCTTCTCGGCGAGCAATTTTCCTATGTCGATCTCTCCTTATTTCAAATGATCGATGGGCTGCGCTATGCTTTTCCGAGAACGATGAAAAAACTCGAAAAAAAATATCCGCGCGCCGTCG
>DATIEH010000008.1:0-2608 GCA_035455905.1 Binatia bacterium
GATCCTGAATTCGCGCCGACTGCGCACTTGCATAATCTCAAGCACAACAAGGTGCGGCACGAGCACAATGTCATTCTCACGATCATCACCGCGGATATGCCGCGCGTTTCCGATGAAGACCGCGTCCGCATCACGCCGATGTCGAAGCACTTCTCACGTGTGTCGTTGAAGTTTGGCTATATGGAACAACCCAATGTCCCGAAAGCATTGGCGGTCGCCCGGAAACATGGTTGGCAGTTCGACATCATGTCGACGTCGTTTTTCCTGTCACGGCGTGCGCTAAAGCCGGCTGCTAAGTCGGGCATGCCGTCCTGGCAGGATCACCTCTTTATCGCGCTGGCCCGCTCGGCCAGCGATGCGACGGATTTCTTCCAGATCCCAACCGGCCGGGTCGTGGAGGTTGGCACTCAGGTGACGGTCTGAGATCTGACCCGAGCAATTTTTTGTTAAGCCATTGATTATAAATAATTGTATCGAACCATTGATTTTTTGCATAGCCGGATGCGCCGCATTGCACAAATGATGGTGCTGGCTTCATTGCCCTAGCGGTATAAGCCGCGACCCTAGAAATTATTGCAGCGCAAAAATCCAAGGCAACTTATGGCTCATGGAACAGCCGCCGTCAGCGGGGGCTCGATTGCGGGCGAGCCCGGTGACACGCCGGCCAAAGTCGGCTTCTGGCCGCTCGCACTCGGCAGCATCGGCGTAGTCTACGGTGATATCGGCACGAGCCCTCTCTACGCACTGCGCGAGGCGGTGCTCGCAACAACCGGCTCGGGTATTCGTCCCAGCGAGCCGGTGGTTCTCGGTATTTTGTCCCTGATCGTTTGGGCGCTGTTTCTTGTCGTTACCGCAAAATATGTCTTGATCCTTTTGCGTGCGGACAATAAGGGCGAGGGCGGCACACTTGCATTGATGGCGCTCGCCTCGCGCGCGCTCATGCGCAGGGGCGGCATCATTATATTTCTTGGCATTATAAGTGGTGCGCTGTTTTACGGCGATGCAATCATCACGCCCGCGCTCTCGGTTCTCTCCGCAATTGAAGGTTTGAAAGTCGTCACGCCGGCTTTCGATGCGTATGTGGTGCCGCTGACCGTTATCGTTCTCGTCGCGCTCTTTACGGTGCAATCACGCGGCACCGCGAAGGTCGCAACATTTTTCGGGCCGATCATGTTGTTCTGGTTCGGAGCGATTGCAGTTGCGGGCGTCTGGCATGTTGGTCAGAACTTTACGGTCTTGCTGGCCTTCAACCCGTGGTACGGCATCAACTTTCTTTTGCACCACGGAATCGTCGCCTTCTACACGCTCGGCGCGGTGTTTCTTGTCGTCACGGGCGCTGAAGCGCTGTACGCCGATCTTGGCCATTTCGGTCCCGGTCCCATTCGTGCCGCCTGGCTTGTTATCGTTCTGCCGGCTCTCACCCTCAACTATCTCGGGCAGGGAGCGCTGGTATTGGCCAATCCAAAATCGGTTGAGAATCCATTTTTTCTGCTTTTTCCCGATTGGGCGCTCCTGCCGATGGTCGTGCTCGCCACCATCGCCACTGTCATTGCCAGCCAGGCGGTCATCACCGGCGCCTATTCATTGACACGGCAGGCGATCCAGCTCGGCTTGCTGCCGCGCCTTGAAATCCGGCATACGTCGGAAGCGCTGTTTGGGCAGATCTACATGCCGCGGGTCAATACGCTGCTGCTGGTTGGGGTGATGCTCTTGGTCGCGTTATTCCGCTCGTCCGGTGCGCTCGCTTCCGCCTATGGCATTGCTGTCACCGGCACCATGGTTGTCACCGCGATGATGGCTATTGTCGTGATATGGCGCGTTTGGAGTTGGCCGCTGGCCGGATCGCTGGCGCTTATGCTGCCATTCCTGTTTATCGATTTCACCTTCTTGTCCGCCAACCTTCTCAAAATCGTCGAAGGCGGCTGGATTCCGCTCGCGCTTGGCGCTCTCGTTATGACCGTCATGTATACGTGGCGGCGCGGAAGCCGTCTGTTGTTTGAAAAAACGCGCCGCGCGGAAACCCCGCTTGAATCGCTCGTGAAAAGCCTCGAAAAGAAACCTCCGGCCCGGGTTCCCGGCACCGCGGTTTTTCTGACCAGCGATCCCGTCAGCGCTCCGACCGCGCTGCTGCACAGTCTCAAGCACTACAAGGTTCTGCACGAAAAGAACGTCATACTGACAATAGAAACGTCCGATGCGCCGCGGGTCGATCCCGGGGAGCGAGTGCGTATCGAGCCGGTTGGGCAGACGTTTTCGCGCATCGTATTGAAGTTCGGATTCATGGAAACACCGAACGTACCTCGGGCGCTCGCGATCGCACGGAAGCTGGGTTGGCAGTTCGACATCATGTCAACGTCGTTTTTTCTATCGCGCCGCTCGCTTAAGCCGTCGACACATTCCGGTATGCCGCATTGGCAGGACAGGCTTTTTATCGGGCTTACGCGTGTCGCCAACGATGCCACTGATTATTTTCAGATTCCAACAGGACGGGTGGTTGAGGTGGGTACCCAAGTGACAATCTGAATCTAATTTTGCTCTGGTCGGGCCACCGGATTTCTGAGTAAAACAAGCAAGATGACGATTGTGCAATGGAGTATCGGCTATGGCC
>DATIEH010000009.1:0-4096 GCA_035455905.1 Binatia bacterium
GAACCGATAGAATCGTTTTGGATCCTTGCGGAAATCAAAGATCCAAACCAATGGTGGGGCGGCCACATCTGGGAAGATAATCTTAAAAGCAAGAAATTTCTTTATTCGTTTCTCGCTGATGTGAGCACGCATAGCACCTGGTATAACACGAGCTTGGCCAAGCCGCAGGAACTCCGTTCATTCGATGATTACCTCAACCCGAAATGGAAAGGGCGCATAGGCTTTAGCGACCCGCGCGTGCCCAGCTCCGGCCAGTCGATCTGGTCATTTATGTGGGAACAGCGCGGCGAGGACTTTTTGAGGAAGTTGGTGGAGCAGGATCTGTTTTTAACGCGCGATTTGCGTCAACTGGCGGACGCTCTCGCCAAGGGCAAACTTGCGCTCGCTTTCGGTCTGGGTCGCAGCCAAACCGAGCCCTTCGTCAAAGCCGGACTGCCGATCAAGCCGGCGCCCGTAACTAAGGAAGGCTTACCCGCGAGCAATGCGTTCGGTGTGCTGGGCGTGATTAAAGATCCGCCCCACGTCAATGCGACAAAGGTCTTCGTCAACTGGTTTCTCGGGAGAGAAGGGCAGGACTGGTACAGTCGAATCATGCAAAACGGCACGAGGCGGCTCGACGTGAACACAAAGTGGTTAAAAGATCTTGGCATTTCGGCAGCTAAGGACGCGTTAACCGTGCAAGAATACCATCGCGTACGAAATCATCTCGAAGATAAGTATACCAACGTGCGTGTGCCGGCGGGCAAGTTTGCTGAAACGATACTGCGTTAAATGACGCTACAGCTGTTGCGGAGGATTGGATGAAGTCTATGTCAATGCTTTTGGGCAGTATTGTCGTTTGGCTACTGGCATTAATGACAATCGCCCATAGCGCGTTAGTGGAAGAGATCGCGCTTTACAACAAGCAGGACCGCCAAAAATTTCTGGTCGAGGGTGCAAAGAAAGAAGGCAAGGTTTCGTGGTATACGTCTTTGATCGTCGACCAGGTGGTCCGCCCCGTCAAGGAAGCATTTGAAAAGGAATATCCGTTTCTGCAGGTGGAATACTTCCGCGGCAATTCCGAGCGCTTGGTACAAAAAATGTTCGCCGAGTACCAAGGCAAGCGCTACGAGGTCGATATCGTTGACGGTACCGTTACGGCTCCGATGGTCAAAAAAGGTGGCTATTTGCAGCGCTTTTACTCGCCATACATGGCGGAGTATCCAGCGGAATTGAAAGATCCGCAGGGATATTGGGGTGTGAGCAACGTCTATTATTTTGCACTCGGGTACAACACGCGCATGGTGAAACTCAATGAGGTTCCGAAGACATACGAGGATCTACTCAACCCGCGCTGGAAAGGCCAGATGATGTGGTCCACCAGCCGCGGCTCGGGCGCGCCGATGTTTATCGGCAACATCTTTCAGAGTATGGGGTTGGAAAAAGGGAAAGCTTATCTGCAGCGGCTTAAAGCGCAAAACGTTGCGAAGACCACGGCGAGCGCTCGCCAACTGCTCGACCTGGTCATTGCGGGCGAGTATCCATTGGCGCTGCATATTTTCAATCATCATGCGCACATCAGCAAAACCGCCGGAGCGCCAGTCGACTGGTACCCCTTGGAGCCCGCCTCCGCGACGATCAACACGCTTTCTCCGGTGACTCGTGCGCCGCATCCTTACGCGGCGGTGCTGCTGATTGACTTCATTTTGTCGGAAAAAGGCCAGAAAGTCTTTCAAGCCGTCAACTACCTTCCGTCTCATCCGAAAATCCCTGCGAAACAGGCGGATCTCAAACCGGGCGGCGGTCGATTCACCCGAGCTCTCTACTTCACGCCGGATTCACAACTGAACGAAGGCAACGCTTGGGCGGAATATTTCGAGAACAATTTTCTGCGCTGAATTGCTCTCGCGCGGATCTTCTTGCTTGTGGCTATTACCTTGACAAGTGAGAACGCTCAGAATAGTTTTCGCGTCAGCATGAGGGCTATTTTTGAAATCAATGGAGATCATCAATGGCTAGATCGACGCCTTGGCTAGTTCCAGGTTGCGCTGCTCTTTTTGGACTGCTCCTATGGACGGGTGTTTGCCGAGTAGCAGGCGCCGCCAGCGTGGAAGAAATCGCTTTGATGAATCGCGCCGACCGGCAAAAAATTCTACTCGAAGGCGCCAAAAAAGAAGGAAAGATCTCCTGGTACACGACGCTGATCGTCGACCAGGTAGTGCGGCCGGTAAAAGAAGCCTTCGAGAAGGAATATCCATTTCTACAAGTCGAATTTTTTCGCGGCAATGCCGAGCGCTTGGTGCAAAAGATGTTCGCCGAATACCAAGCCAAGCGATACGACGTCGATATCATCGATGGCACGGTCTCGCCGACCATGGTGCATCGCGCTAATTTATTACAGCGATTTTATTCGCCGGTTCTTGCGGACTATCCGGCCGAGCTAAAAGATCCCCAAGGATATTGGGGCAGCACCAACTTGTATTTTTTCGCCACGGGTTACAATACGCGCATGGTGAAGCCCAATGAAGTACCGAAAACCTACGAGGATCTGCTCAACCCGCGCTGGAAAGGGCAGATGATGTGGTCGACGAGCCGCGGTTCAGGCGCTCCCATTATGATCGGCACCATTCTGAACACCATGGGACCGGAGGCTGGCAAAGCGTACCTGCAAAAACTCAAGGCACAAAACATCGCCAAGAGCACTGCCAGCAACCGACAGATTCTGGATTTGACGATCGCCGGCGAGTATCCGTTGTCGCTGCACATCTTCAATCACCACGCCTACATCAGCAAAAGCGCCGGTGCACCCGTGGATTGGCAGCCGCATGAACCCGTGACGGCGACCATTCAGACCATCGCCCTGGCGAAAAATACACCGCACCCGCACGCGGCCATGCTTCTACTCGACTTTGTCATGTCGGAGAAAGGCCAGAAGGTGTTTCAGCAGGCGAACTATTTACCGTCGCATCCCAAGGTTCCAGCCAAGCAACCCGACCTCAAACCCGGTGGAGGGCGATTCAAACGAGCCTATTACATCAATCCCGACGTGCAGTACGACAAAGGCAACGAGTGGGTCGAGTATTTCAATAACGTCTTCATGAAATAACCACAGCAACTCTTGTGGCGAAACAACCCTCGACGCAGGCTTACGATTTTTCGCGGAAATCGGCTGGCGCCCGTGCGACACGGAATGCGGCGGCGCTTGGCGCAGCGCTTCATTTTGACGTCGTGACCTGCGTTATGATCGCAGTGTTGCTCGTCACGGGGTATTTGGTTTTACCGCCGCTCTATTCCGTTGTACAAACGAGCCTTTTCACTACGCGGCTCACGGGTGAAATCGACCAGTTCACGCTCCAGTACTATAGGAATTTGCTGACCGAACTTCGCGTCCTCGGTCCGCTTCTCAACACTCTGTATTTTTCCCTCGGTGCTTCCCTGTTAGCTACGCTGCTCGGTGGTTCCGTAGCCTGGATTGTCACACGGACCGACGCGCCACTCCGCGGGTTGGGTTATTTCACTGCGTTCGCATCTTTCGGAACGCCATTTATCTTATACACGATTGGCTGGCTTTTGCTTTTGGGCAAAGCAGGGCCGATCAATTCCTGGCTCAAAGCCTGGCTCGATCAGAGCGGCCCAGTGATCAACGTCTATTCGCTGCTCGGCATGATCTTCATCGAATCATTGCTCTGGTCGCCATTTGTATTTCTCATGCTTGCGGCGGCTTTTCGATCCATGGACCCGTCGCTCGAAGAAGCCTCTGCGGTGTGCGGCGCGCGACTTTGGCAAACCATGCGCCGGGTCTCGCTGCGCTTGATGCTGCCTGCCTTCTTCTCGGTGGTTCTGCTGATTTTTATCCGGTCGTTCGAGTCGTTTGAAATTCCAGCGTTGGTAGGCTTGCCCGGGGACATCCGAGTACTTACGACGTCGATTTATCTCGATGCGCAGAAGCTGCCGCCGCAATACGGCAATGCCGGTGCATTCTCCGTCTTACTCATGTTCATGGTGGCGGCTACCCTCTATCTCTATTTTCGGATCACCCGCGAGGGCGATCGCTTCCACACCGTTACTGGAAAGGGATATCGACCGGCTGTGATTCACCTCGGCCGGTGGCGTTACC
>DATIEH010000010.1:0-2690 GCA_035455905.1 Binatia bacterium
GGTCGCCGGTTTAACTGTGTTGCAATCATATCATCATCCGGAATTTGATGAGCCGACTACGGGCGCGATCGCCAACGGTGCGTTAAATGTGATCGGAAACTCCTACGTGGGGCATTATCAGCCGGACGGGAGTATTAAAGACGCGGCGGAGTTGAGGGGGACGGCGATAGTCGCTGTGCCATTGGGCATCCCGTCCGTCCACTAGCATTCATCAACATCTCGTTTCAGCAAGATGTTTGGCGGCTTACATTATCACAACCACGAAAGCTTCGGGGTTTCTTCTTCGCCGACAAAAACCGCTGAAGCGGTCGGCGTGCGCTCCGACGTGGGTAGCACGAGCTAAAAGCAGGACGTTAATGAGAGGATGAATCGACCCTGAATAAATACTCTCCCGACCACTCTGTAGCCGCGGTCGCTGATCGCGGTGGCTCTACAAAGCGCAATCATTTCACCCGTTTGCCATGTTTGATGATCATATCCACACGCTGCAAGAGATCGATGTGCCGAAGAACGTCGCCTTTCAGTGCGATGATGTCGGCAAACTTGCCTTCGCTAATCGAGCCATAATCCTTGTCCACTTTCATCATAACAGCCGGCCAGTAGGTGGCCGCGCGGATAGTGTCCATCGGATCGACCCCAAGCTGGTTTACCCACGCATCCAATTCATGCCAGGTCGAGGAGTTGTGAAATTTCATCGGAATGCCGCTATCGGTGCCGATCAACAACACCACTCCGGATTCCTGGAGCTGCTTGAACTTGTTTCGGACCGTTTTCGCTCGCAACGGCGTGATCTGGTAATAGGCGAGCTGGTTGGGATGGGCGATTGAGCGCTTGATGTCGTCCGCGATATCAGCGGGGATGTACTCCCGCCAGGCCGGATCATCCAGCGGCTCAGGATTATCGACTAACGATTCGTAGTTAAGAAAACCCTCGATCGTTGGACACCAGAAAAGTGGACCCAGGCTCATTTTTGCAGTCCTTTCGTGCAGCGCTTTCAAGACGTCATCGGGATAACTGGGGGCGGCAGCCAACCCGGTGTGCTCGAAGCAATCAACTCCGGCCGCGAGGCCGCGTCGGATTTCTTCGGGGCGATGCGCGTGCGCCACTACCGGAAGTTTGTGCGCGTGCGCTTCGTCCACTACCGCCTTCACTTCCTCCATCGTCATCTGATCCTGATCGATCAGCTTGATGATGTTGACTCCGGCGTCGGCCAGCTGTTTCACCTTCGCTTTGCCATCAGCCGGACCTTTCACGCCCCAGCGAAAGAGTTCCGTTCCCGGATAAGGTTCGTGTTGAATGAAAGGGCCAGCGACGTAAAGGGTAGGACCCGGAATTTGGCCGCGGTTGATGCGGTCGCGAACATCAATGCTTTCCTTCAAGGGCCCGCCGAGATCGCGGGCGCTGGTAATGCCTGCCATGAGTAATTGGTGGGAGGCCGCCTCCATAATCTCGCCGTAGCGGGGCGGATACGTTTTGTCCCAATGGTCATAGTCGCTGTGACCGAGCAACATGGTGTGGACATGGCAATCCCACAGTCCTGGCAGCACATCCATGCCTTCGGTCGAAATGACTTCAGCGTCAGTCGGCACCTTGAGCTCGCCTATGGTTCCGACGGCGGTGACGCGCTCGTTCTCGATGATTATTACGCTATCAGCCAGGGGGTGACCGCCAAAACCGTCGATGAGACGACCGCCCACCAGTGCAAGCGGGCGTGCCTGGGCAGATGCGACTACGAAACCAAACAGAAATGCTCGAGTAAGATAAAGATTCATGGTTTGAGCCACGCTACATTGTCGCCCGCGTTCGCGCGAGCGCTGCCGTCGGGGCGCCAAAACCGCTCCCACATTGGAGAAAATCAGCCCCACAATTCTCGCACCGGAAGGCCCATTTTTCCATTCTCATACGCCAACCCATGGTCGCGATCCCGTCCGAGGAGTAAGGGTCCGTCGAGATCGACCCATTCGGCGGTACTGGCAAGTAAACGAGCTGGAGCGATTCCTAACGAAGTGCAGACCATACAACCTATCAATAATTTGAAGCCGGCCTGGTGCGCGCCGTCGGCCAAAAGCAGCGCTTCAGTTAGACCGCCGGTTTTGTCGAGTTTTATGTTAACGACATCGTAACGGTTTTTGAGTCTGGGGAGATCGGCGGTGGTGTGGCAACTTTCGTCGGCACAAACTGGAATCGGTCGATCGAGAGTTTCGAGGTTGCCATCGGCATCTGCCGGAAATGGTTGTTCGATCAATTCGACATCGAGTTTGGCCAGTGCCGGTACGACCTGCCGATAGTGGTCTGCCGTCCAGGACTCGTTTGCATCAATCAGCAGGCGCGCTTTGGGGGCGGATTCACGAACGGCTTCGACTCGCGTCAGGTCCGCAGGGTCGCCGCCGAGTTTAAGTTTCAAGATTGGCAAGTTTGCCACCGTTTTTGCCGCCGTCGCCATTACCTCAGCAGTATCCAGACTGATTGTAAAAGTGGTCTCGACTTCACGGATAGTGAAAGCGTTCGCTGTAGCCGCTTCGCTGTGCGAAGCGTGCGCGTCACCCACAGGGCGACCGGTAGAGTACAATTTCACGAAATCAGCCAGCTCCCATACGCGTTTACCCGAAGTCTTCGCTTCCAAATCCCACAACGCGCAGTCGACTGCATTCCGAGCGGCACCGGGCGGCAGCACATTTTGCAGTTGATCT
>DATIEH010000011.1:0-7620 GCA_035455905.1 Binatia bacterium
AGGGTGCTTTGCCCATCAATCTTTCGGGCGGTCTCAAGGCGCGCGGCCATCCTGTTGGCGCGAGTGGACTGGCGCAGGTGGTGGAAGTCACTAAGACGCTCCGCGGCGAGAGGCCGTGGCGACGCGAGTTTAAACGGGGCTTGACGCAGAGCACCGGCGGCCTCGGCACCAACAACTTCGTGACCATTCTCGAACGCGCTGATGCGCCGATGGTTCAGAATCCTTGGCACGGAGCCACAGCTTTGGCGAATAAGCCGGCGCGCACGGCTTCGCCGCCCCGTTTATCGGACGAGGGCGTAATTGAGACGTTTACGATCGTTCATGTGACACCGGACGGTTTTCTTCCGCCCCTTGCGCTCGCGCTGGTCAGGACGACGGGCGGCCGGCTGATCATGGCGCAAGGCGAGGAAAACGATGCCGGGTTGAAAATCGGCCGAGAAGTTTATCTTAGACGAATCGACGGGTTGTACCTTTTTACGGTGAAGAGTCACCTGCAAAAAGTCCAGGAAGCTTTCACCAAATTCTTGCGCCGTAAGGTCGCGGCGGAGCTCTCGCAACAGAGCAAGTAGGAGATAGGGAGTGATCATTGGCCACCGCTCCAGCCGAGCCGAAAAGAAATTTAAGTCCCTGACGAAGCTTCTCTTCGAACAACTGAAGGACGCTATTGTTTCGGGTAAGCTCCAACCCGGCGAGCGGTTGCTCGAAGCGAAATTGGCGGCTTCTCTCAAGGTGGAAGCGTTTGCGGTGCGTGCAGTGTTGCGCAAGCTCGAAGCTCAGGGCTACGTTACTTTTCAGCCCGATAATCAAGCGATCGTCAGCAAGCCGACACACGAGGAGATCGAAGATCACTATGCGATCGCCGGCGTTCTCGAAGGATTGGCCGCGCGGCTGGCAGTGGAGCGCGCGCGTCCTGAAGAGGTGCAACATTTGACTCAGCTGCATCACTCGCTGAAAGAGGCCAGCCAGAAACGCGATCTGATGCGATACTTCAAAGCTAACAACAAATTTCATCGCGCGATTGCTGATATTGCGCGCAATGAGCGGCTCTACCGGCTCATCGATCAGCTCCGGCAAGACATTCAGAAGACCCGCATTCTGGCGCTCCGTTTGCCCGAGCGCCTTGAATATTCGATGCGCGAACACGATCAGATCTTGGATGCGTTTTTAAAGAAAAATTCGCAGCTAGCAGAAAGCGCGATGGTACGCCATCTGACAAACCACATGAAGACTCTTCAGAAGGCACTCGAGACCCTCAAAGGAGAAAAGAAATGAGCGATCAGCAAACCAGAGCGCGGCCTTTGGGCATCAACCACGTGGTTTTGGAAGTCGATGATTTGGACCAGGCGCTGGCGTTCTACGGAGCTCTCTTCGAGTTCACGTTGCGCGGCCGGAGCGATCATAATGCGTTTATCGATCTCGGCGATCAATTCATTCAGCTAACGCTCGGGAAAACCCAGGTACCGGACACCAAGCGCCATTTTGGCCTGGTCGTCGACGACCGTGAGGCGGTGCGCAAAGCGATGGCACGCCACGGCATCAAGAGCATCAATGATCGGCTGAACATCCTCGATCCCTGGGGCAACCGGATTGAAATCGTTCCCTACGACGATTGTCAATTCACCAAAGCCTCACAGATTCTAAACGGCATGGGCGTCGCGCCGATCGCCAAGACCTCCGCGGCCATGGAGGAACTCAAGAAAAAAGGCATGGCGGAGGATTAACTTCAGCCGGGCGGCTACTCTTCTTGCGAGTCTAGTCTCCAATAAGGCACTTCGAAACCATCTTGTCTTGAACCAGATCGCCGCCCCAGATACACAACGCGCCTCCGCATCGCAAGTTTGGCTGGCGCTGGCCGCGGTTTATCTGATCTGGGGCTCGACCTATCTTGCGATTCGCTTTACCGTTGAAACCATACCGCCGTTTCTTTCCGCGGCAGCCCGTTTCGTTATTTCCGGCGCTTTCTTGGTGTTTTTCCGCCGAGTCGCCGGTGATCCAAAACCAACTTCGGTGGAATTTCGCAATGCCGCGATCATCGGCATTTTTCTGCTCGTCTGCGGCAATGGCGGCGTGGTGTGGGCGGCGCAGTTCATTCCCTCGAGCTTGTCCGCCCTGCTGGTCGCCACCGTGCCGCTTTGGATGGTTTTGCTCGATGCGATTCGGCCTGGAGGCAGTAGTCCGGGCATCAGACCGCTGTGTGGAATCTTGCTGGGATTTACCGGCGCGCTGTTGCTGATCGGTTTGACTCGCAACGGCGCCAGTTCAGAAAATTTTTACGGTGCGCTCGTCGTGCTGGCGGCATCTTTGTTCTGGGCGGTGGGGTCTGTTTATGGCAAGACCGCAGTTCTGCCGTCTTCACCGCTGCTCACCACCGGAATCGAGATGCTCGCCGGCGGAGCTGTGCAAGCGTTAATTGCTCTTATGAGCGGCGAATTCGATCGCTTTAGTTTTGCAATGGTATCGGAGCGCTCCGCTCTGGCCTGGGCGTATTTGACCGTAATCGGCAGCCTGGCGTTTATCGCCTATGCGTGGTTGCTTCGCGCCGCCCCGCTTCCGTTGGTCGCGACTTACTCGTATGTCAATCCGCTGGTGGCGATTCTTCTGGGCCATTTACTGGGTAAGGAAGTTATCAGTGCCCGGGTTTTGTTGGCTGCCGGACTGATCGTCGGTTCGGTAGCTTTGGTCAGCCGCCGCAGGACCTGACCGACGCAATCAATCGCCGAGGAACTCTGCGATCGCCGCGAGCGGCTTCACATGATCGCAGAAGATTTTCATAATCGCCAACAAGGGAACGGCCATCAGCGCGCCCGGTACGCTCCACAACCAGCCCCAAAAGATCAGCCATACGAAAAGAACGACGGGATTGAGCATCAGCCGTCGTCCGATGATGAGAGGAATGCACACATATTCTTCGAGCAGATTCAGACCCAAATAGGTCGCCGGCACCAGAAGAATCGCGCCGACAGTGTCGAGCGTTATCGCAGCGACCAACGTGACAATGCTGATGCCAACCAACGCCCCGAGGAACGGAATGAAATGCAGCAGTCCCGCCATAACGCCCCAGAGCAATGGATTCGGCAGCCCGAGAAAATACATCGCGATTCCGATGGCCGTGCCGAAAAACGCGTTGATCAGGCATATCGAGAACAAATAGGTCGAGATGTCACTCTCTATTTGGCGGCTGATCTCCACCGCCGTTTTTTTTTGTTAAAAACGCGGCAAAACAGTGACTAGCTTGCGCAAAAACATGTCGCCGGACGCTAATAAAAAGAACAGCAGGATTAAAACCGTGCCGGCCCCAATGATAAAATCCTGAGTCGGCGCTAAAAGCGTTTCGCCGAAGCTTGGCTTGCGTACTTCGACCTTTTGGGTCTTCTCGTTGTCTAAGTTAGTGAGTCGATCGACTTCCTGCCCGGCTTTGGTGACTTCCCGGACAGACTTCTTCAAGTTACCGAATTTACGCTCGACCTGTCGCGCCGTTTCCGGCAGTTTCCCCATCCAGTCGCGAGCCGGTCCGGCCAGTTGGTAAACACCGAATGCAACGCCGCCAATCAAACAGCCCAGCACAAGAAACGCGCCGAGTGGCGGGGGAATCCACAAAAAACGTTGCAAAATTCGAATCGTCGAAGCGAAAACAAAATTCAGCAAAATTGCCAGCACGACGGGAATAAAAAATGAACTCGCGACCTTCAAAGTGAAGAAAATCGCCAAAATAAAAATGCCGGTCAAAGCGATCGAGCGCACATTGAACGGTTCGAGCAGCGTCGCCAGCTCGCGCACATCCGGCTGTTCATTGTTTTCTGGCTTGGAGTCTTCGTCCAACTCGTTAAGAGCGTGTTGCAGCGCCATATATGAACAGTAACCTTTCCCGGCAGCGTTTTGAACGGCTGGCAAAAATAGAGCTTGATCGCGCAGCTGAGCGGCACTGCAGTTAGACGTGTCCGAACGGCTCAGGACCGTTGTGTTATCCCCAGCAAAAAGCGCGCAAGCTGCCGATCGTGCAGGGAATAGGCTGACGCAGAGCGTCCGTGCTGCACATCTTGCGGCGCACCTGAAGCGATGTTAAAGAAGCCGCAAGTTTCGGAGGGCATATGGCTATCACTCTTTACCACGACACGCCGTCATCCAACTGCGACAGGGTAAAAATTGCCCTCGCGGAAAAAAATCTACAGTGGGATGGCGTGAGAATCCGGCTCGCCCACAAAGAACAGAAGCGGCCGGAGTTTTTGCAGCTGAATCCCTACGGGAAAATTCCGGTTCTCATCGAGGACGGCAAAGTCTTATTCGAATCCTGCATCATCAATGAATATCTGGACGAAAAATATCCGAACCCGCCGCTGATGCCCAAAAACCCCTACTTGCGCGGGCGCGGCCGTGTTCTGGTGGATTATGCATTGAACTATATTCACGAGCCATATTGGTCGCTGCGCGGCGAAATGCTCAAACCGGAAGCAGAGCGTAACTCCGCTACGTTGGAACAAACACGGGCACGTCTGAGAGCATTGCTGCAATATTTGGAAACGGCGCTGGGCGAGAACGACTATTTTCTCGGCGCGCTAAGTCTCGCCGACATCGACGTCCTGCCCCGTTTTCTCCGGATGGAATCCTATGGCGCGCTGCCAACGCCCGGCCTGCCGCGGCTCAGCGCCTGGCTTCAGCGCATGAAGGAGCGCCCGTCGGTCAAAGCGATTCTTTGAGTAATGGAAAACAATATTACCCTCAAGTTGCTCGATCGTTAGAGTTGTATTCCACGATTCGCGCTCATTTCAGCACTTCTTTTAATTTGGCCACCACGGCTGGCGGCGTCTTGAACAGCTTTTGGATCGACTGCTCGATCTCTTCGCCCGACGCGGGCGCCACTTCCAAGTTTGCTTTTGCGGCGTCGTTCAAAAAATCCGCGTCTTTCATTGTTTGTAAAAATGCCGCGCGCAGTGTTTGGACCCGATCCTTCGGTGTATTGGGCGGCAGCGAATACCCGTAAGTCATGGCGCTCGGCGCGTGAACGCCGGCCTCAATCAACTGCCTGGCTTCGTCCGATTTTGCAAAGCTAATCGACAGCGGAATTTTGGGCAGCTCCGGATGCGGCTTCGGCGCGCTTTGCAGCACGATCACGACGTCTCCCGCTTCGATCGCCTTGCGCCAGGTGGAGCGCACCGAGACCCAAGAAAAACCGCACAACCCGTCGAGCTCACCGGATTCGACGGCGACGCGAATATCGGCCGTACCTTTATAGCCGGTAATCAGCCGCATCGGTAGCCCGATCGCCTCTTTCAATACTTTAGCGGTGTCGTCGGTGGTGGAGCCGGGCGCGCTGCCGCCCAATTTCAACGGAGTTTTCAATGCCAGCCATTGCTCGGCGTTCGTGATCCCGGTTTTCCGATTGAGCACGCAGAGATCGTGATTGTAGCCCGGCGCGCCCAACCAGCTCATTTTTATGGGGTCGAACTCAACTCCCTGGGCGCCGATGAGCCGAGCCAGGATCAGATTGCCGTTGAACGCGCCAATGGTCAGCCCGTCCGGCTTGGCAACGCGATAAATGTGATTGGCAGCAATAAGACTCCCGGCGCCGGTCATGTTCTCCACGATCACAGTCGGATGACCAGGGACATATTTTCCCATCGAGCGTGACAGCGTGCGCGCGTATGTATCAAAGCCGCCGCCCGCGGAAAAGCCGACCACGATACGGATCACTTTTCCGCGATAAAAATCTTCTCCGACCGCGGCGGCACGAAGGTCCGTTGCCATGGTGAAGATAACGATCAGCGCCGATCCCATCCCATTCAGGTAGCTTCGTCTCATGGCTTGTCCTCTTTCTTGAATAGTCACTCAGCGCGCACGAGCTATGCGAAACCGTCGGATTTCGTCAACCGCAAAATAGTGGAAGACGCCTACTCTTGTAGCACAGCTTCGGATCGCGTTGACAATCGGACCGATTTGTCGATATTCACCCAGTTCGGGGGGAAATCGGATGCGTCTTAAATATCTGCCTCTCAGTATGCTCTTTTTGTTTGCATGCGCAGTGAACGTTCATCCTGCCGAGTTTTATCAGGGTAAAACGATTCGAGTCATTGTCGGCGGCAGCGCCGGCGGCGGATTCGACATTTATACTCGCGCCATGGCACGCCACATGGGCAAGCACATTCCGGGAAATCCCACACTGATCGTGGAAAATATGACAGGCGCCGGCACACTGATCGCCGCCAAATATTTGCATAGCAGCGCCAAACCCGACGGCCTCTCCTTCGGCATTTTTAACGGCGCATTGATCCTCAGCGGAGCGCTCGGCAACAAAAGCGTTGACTTCGACATGCGGGAGCTCGAATACCTAGGCGTTCCAATACAAGACAGCACCGTGTGCGCTTTGCGCAAAGAGAGCGGCGTAACCAACATGGATCAATGGTTCGCAGCCAAGACTCCGATCAAGCTCGGCGGTCTAAGCCCGGGCAACAGCACCAGCGATGTGGCGCGGGTGCTCTCCACAAGTCTCAACCTTCCGATCCAGCTCGTCGAAGGCTACAAAGGCACGAACGAGATCCGCCTCGCCGCTGATGCCGGGGAACTCCACGGCGCTTGCTGGGCGTGGGAAACATTGAAGGTGGCCTGGGCAAACGCAATTCCCGCTGGCGAAGTCAATGTCGTGCTACAAGTCACGGCCAAGAAAATACCGGAACTCACGAGCGTGCCGATGGCTCTCGACCTCGCTAAAACCGAAGAAGCGCGACTGTTGCTCAAAGCCGGCGCCATCGATCCCGCCGCTATTGTTCGAGTCTACGTCACCACACCGCGCACGCCGAAAGACCGCCTGCAAACCTTGCGCACCGCGTTCGCCAGAACCCTGACCGACCCGGAATTCGTCGCCGAAGCGAAAAAAGCCACCCTGGACATCAATCCTCTGAACGGTGACGAAGTTAAGAAAATTGTCGACGACCTGTTCAAGCTCAGCCCGGGGGTCAAAAATAAGCTCGCCGGCATTCTCGCGGCAAAATAAAGACGACGGAAAGCTAAACTCAATGATGCGCATCAAAGACATTCTTTCTTTTGTAGTGTGGTGTACCAAAGGTTCGTTTAAGAACTCCACACGATGCCAACCGCTGAGGTCGCGCTCAAATACCCCTGGATCCCCCTTTTTCAAAGGGGGAATTTTCCGCGCGTGCCTCTTACTCCCTCTTTTGAAAAGAGAGGAAAGGGAGATTTTTGGCAAATCTGGAGCGACAATCTATGTAGCGAAATTTGGTTTCAGGACACAAGCGCTCCTCTGGGCCTGTGTCTTATGGAGTGCAGTGCATGGATCTCATGACGCCGTATATGGCGCCGAGCTCAAACCGGAAAAAAATCGCCTTGAAGTTGCCATTGCCGCCACCGGACCGCTTTACCTTCCGGTGATTCTGGCGAACGAAGCAGGCTATTTCAGCAAGCGCGGCGTAACAGTCAATCTCAGCACACTGAGCGCGACGGCCTCGGCGCAGGCGCTCCTCTCGGGCCAAGTGGATATTTATCAGGGCGGGACCGCGACCATACACGCCAATGTCGCAGGTTCGGATTTGATTTACGTCGCGGCCAGCGTGGACCGGAGCACGTTGGTGCTATTCGGCCAAAAAGGCATTACGAGCTTTGATCAGCTGC
>DATIEH010000012.1:0-3800 GCA_035455905.1 Binatia bacterium
CGATTAGCTGAGGCGGCCGCGGAAATCGCATGTCATTTAACCGAATGGAGTCGGCATGAGCACACTTGATCAGCCTATTCTGATTGCCAACAGCAATTATCACGTCGGTCATCAAGTCGCGATAGCTGTTGCCCAGGAGCAAGGTTTTTTCAAGGAAGAAGGACTGCAGCAATACGACTACGACTCGCGCGGCCTTATTCCGGGCCCGCTGGAGCGCGATGGACTGGCACTGGCGATGAAAAATCACGGCGTCGATATCGCGACCGCCGTGGACGTCGAAGCGGCGATTGACCAACGCGCGCGCGGCGCGGAAATTTACATCGTCGGCGGCTGGCGCTACACGCCATTTCTCAAATGGTACGGCGCCAAGCACGTGACGGACATGAGTAAGCTGCGCGGCGGGCGTATCGGTATGCGCGAAAAGGAAGGGCTGGTCGAAGTCTTTATCACGGACGCGCTGCGCCAGGCGGGCATTGATCCGTTCAAAGATGTTCAGTGGATCTATGATCCGGTCTTCGGCTATCGCAACAATCCGGCGCATATGGAAATGTTGCGCTCGGGGCGAATCGAGGCCATCACTTCGCAGCCGCCGTTTTCCGATCAGCTCCAACGCGAGGGCTACCCGATGATTCTCGATCCAAATAAAATTTTCCCACGCCGACCCGGCAAGCTCACGGTCGCCACCAAACAAATGATCGAAAAGCGCGCCGAGGAGCTTAAAGGTTACTTCCGCGCGATCATTCGCGCCTTCTGGTTCATGCGCGACATGAGCCATTTCGAATATCTGAGGGATCTCGAAGCCCGGCTTAGGAGAACCCGTACGCACAATGAGGACGAGCGCGGCACCGTCGCCATCGTTACTTCGCCGGACCGGGTCGAGAGCTGGGCATTGCCGATTGACGGCGCCGTCGCGGCCTCGGCTATCGAAAGGATCGTCGGCGAGATGGTCGACAAAGGGACTCTCGCGAATGCGATTCCTGCCGCCGATATTCTGCGCGACGATGCCGTCAGCAAAGCTTTCCGCGAAGTCAGCGCGCGGCCGGAATTGAGATCGGCTCTGGACGTCGCCCTGGCCGCTCAGGAAAAATACGGGTTTTAGCCGATATGCCACTTCACCCAGAAGGACGGGTCGATTCACCATGAATTGGAAGCTAGTGATCTTTATGGTCGCATTCTTTTCTGCTCGCCCGCTAATTGCCTTGGATCAGGTCAACGTCCATGTCTCCGCCGGTATCAGCCCCAACGCACTCCTTTATCGTTTCGCCACAGAAAAAGGCTTTTACCGTGAAGAAGGCCTCGACGTTCTGCTCATTCAAGCCGGCATGCTGCCCGGCATTCAGGGATTGGTCGGCGGCAGTTTTCAATTTAGCCAAATACTCGGACAGGGCGCGGGGGCGGTACTGCGCGGTCTGCCGTTGAAAATCGTCATGGTCTTCGATACACGCCCGCTTAACTGGCTCTATGCCGGCAAAACCATCAAAACGCTTCAAGAACTCAAAGGCGGGAAACAAATCGCGGTGTCGAGCTTCGGCGCAGCGCTCGATCAGATGACACGCGAGCTTTTGCCCAAGCATGGCATCGACCCACAACGTGACGTCGTGCTGCGCGCCATAGAGCCGACGCCGAGTCGGTTGGCGGCGCTTTTCTCGGGTGCCGTGGACGCTACCGTATTGAATCAATCGGACCGCTTGATCGCGAAGAAAAATGGCTTTAACGAGTTGCTTTTTTATGGCGACGATTTGGAATTCATCACCGCCGGCGTCGTGGTGGCGGAAAAAACTTTGGCGCAGCGGCCGGAACTCGTGCAGCGTTTTTTGCGGGGAACGCTCAAAGGTTTTCTCTGGCTGAAAACCAATGAAAAAGAAGTCGTGCCGAAGTTTGCCGCGGCCATGAAGATCAGCGACAGCGAAGCCGCCGATGTGTATAAATCGGCGCTGAAAATCATGTCCGCCGATGGCACCATCCCAAGAGCCCTCCAGGAAAAAATGATCGCCTTCCAGCGGCGCTCGCTCAAGATCGAGCGCGAAGTCTCGCCCGAGCAGGTCTATGACTTTACGATCATTCGCGCACTCAATGACGAGCTGAAGAAGGGGAAATGAATCCGATCAATGGCGACTTTGCAGTTACGGATTCGTGAGCCTGGCATATCCTGCTCTGTATTCTGTAGACATTCAGTATCTTATTACTTGGATTATCGCTTTGACCATCTCCATTTCGACGATCCCAATTGTCATTTCGACTCGAAGGGAGAAATCTTTCCTTGTTGTTAGTGCTCGAAGAAAGATTTCTCCCTGCGCTCCAAATGACAGCTTGGGCACAGATGACTTAATTTTCGTGACTAGTTCTTGCCTGCTTTCTTCTTCTGATCAGCGGCCATAGCAGAAACATCGCGGTCACTACCAAGAGCGTCGCGCAGATCGGCCGCATATAAAAGATCGCAAAGCTGCCGCGTGAGATCAGCAGTGATTGGCGCAGTGACGTTTCCATCATCGGACCCAGTACCATGGCAAGAATAAACGGCGCGCCTTCGAAGCCGAGCCGGCGCAAGAGAAATCCGCCGATCCCGAAGATGAGCATAATAATGATTTCCGTCGTGTTGGAATTCAATGTATAGACGCCGACCAGGCAAAACAACAAAATCATTGGAAACAAAATGGCATAGGGCGTCTTGAGGACACGCACCCAAATCCCGATCAGCGGCAGGTTCAGTATCAGCAGCATAGCATTGCCAATGTACATGCTCGCGATAAAACCCCAGAAAAGCTCCGGGTATTTGTTGATGAACAGCGGACCCGGTTGAATACCGTGAATCATCAGGGCGCCCATAAAAAGTGCCATGATGGCGCTCGTCGGTATGCCCAGCGAAAGCAATGGGATGAAAGATCCAGCGGTCGCGGAATTGTTTGCCGCCTCCGGACCGGCAACGCCCTCGATGGCGCCTGTGCCAAATCTTTCCGGATGACGTGACAGCCGCTTCTCCATCGCATAAGAGACGAAGGATGCAATCACCGGCCCGGGCCCGGGCAAAATTCCCAGCAGAAATCCGATAACCGAACCGCGCGCGATCGGCCAGCCGCTGGCCTGCCAATCTTTTTTGTTCGGCAGCAGACCCTTGATGCTGGTTTCGTAAATCGATTGAGTACCGATCGCGGCCAAATTTTCCAAGACCTCGGCGACACCGAACAACCCCATGGCTACGGGCACGAGACCCAGCCCGTCGCGCAAAGTGAGGCTTCCGTACGTGAACCGTTCTTCTCCGGAGATCGGATCCATGCCGACGCTGCCGGCAAGCAGTCCGAGCACCGCCATGATGAGCGCTTTGATCATCGACCCCTGTGTCAAATAGGCGACCAGCGTAAGTCCCGTCAGCGTAAGTGCGAAGTATTCCGCCGGGCCGAATCGCAGCGCGGCTCTGCCGAGCATGGGTGCGAGAAACATCAGACCGACCACGCCGAATGTTCCCGCGATGAACGAACCAAATGCGGCAATTCCCAACGCGGCGCCCGCTCGCCCTTGACGCGCCATACGGTAACCATCGAGACACGTCACCACCGAAGCCGTTTCACCTGGAATATTGACAAGAATAGAGGTGGTGGAGCCGCCGTACATGGCTCCATAGTAGATCCCGGCAAGCATGATGACTGCGGTTGCCGGCGCCATCTTGAACGTCAATGAAAGCAAAAAGGCTACCGCGCCTACAGGACCCAATCCCGGCAACACGCCCACCAGAGTACCGACCACGGAGCCGAGAAAACAAAACAGCAAATTGGTCGGCGTCAGTGCTACCGAGAAGCCCAGCG
>DATIEH010000013.1:0-3546 GCA_035455905.1 Binatia bacterium
GGGAATGAAAAAAACCGTTCCCTTGACCTCGCCAATCTTTACTTCGTCGCCTTCCTCCACGCCGTGCGTCAATCCCGGAATCCGGTTCTGGTCGCTTTTATGGCCGTACACCTCGACCTTGTGTTTGCCCAGAATGCCTTCGTTTCCACCCGTGTGATCGCGATGATGATGGGTGTTGAGAATCGCCCGAAACGCGACCTGCTCGGCCTCGATCCGGCGTAGCACCGGCTCGGCTTCGGACGGATCCACGACAGCCGCTTCTTTGGTTTTATCGCAGATCAGAAGATAGGCGTAGTTGTCTCGCAGCAGAGGAATTTGGACGATTTTCATATTTTTTGCCCAGTGAACATTCCTTCAAATGTTTTTGTTTTGCGGCGCCGCCTCGAGTTGCGTACTAGCGGCGATCTATATTGTCTTAATTTTTTGCGAATATCCACTTTTTTTAGCCCGTGGCCCAGCCCAATGCTGAGCAAATGAACCAGAACTCGTTTGCATAGCTCTAACGTTCGGCACTGCTGTTGCGTTCAGGCAATTTGACTCTTTTACTTTGGCTGTGGCAAGGATGAGACTACTTGTTGAAAGTACAACGAACGAAACCGGAATGGCGAAACTAAGCAATCCAACGCCGGCGGACGTGGAGCGCTATCGGCAAAACTATATCGTGGAGATGGACGGTATAGCCTTGTACCGCTCTATGGCAGCGGCTGAGCGCGACACGCAGCGGGCGGCGATTTTCGAGAAGCTTGCACAAAACGAAGAACGACATGCGCAGCGCTGGGCCAAGCTGATTCAATCCGGAGGCGGCTCGGTGCCAAAGCATAAGCCATCAGCACGCGTGCGTTTGCTCGGCTGGTTAGCTCGACAGTTCGGCACGCGGCGGGTGGTACCGATTATCAGCAGTATGGAGGCGCGCGACGAAGCCGGCTATATGCGCCAGCCCGAAGCGGCGGGACTCCCCGCGGAGGAGCGCGCACACAGCCGAACTTTGTTGGCGATGGAGGGAAGCGTCTCGGGCCAGGACTCCATTGCCGGCGCCGAGCGTTGGCATACAACGGCGACCGGCGGCGGTTTGCGTGCGGCCGTATTTGGCATCAACGATGGCCTGCTGTCAAATTTCAGTCTGGTCATGGGTTTCGCCGGAGCGGAGGCTAAGCCGGAATATATCATTCTTGCGGGGATCGCCGGTTTGCTCGCCGGTTCTTTTTCCATGGCAGCGGGAGAATATGTTTCAGTGCGCGCCCAACGCGAAGTTTTCGAGCAACAGATCGCAATTGAAAAAGAAGAGCTGGAAATGTCGCCGAGGGAGGAGGAGGAAGAGTTGTCTTTGATTTATCAGGCTAAAGGAATTCCCGAGCATGAAGCCTCCCGGCTCGCAAACCGAATCATTCAGAATCCGAAAACCGCGATCGATACGTTGGCGCGCGAAGAACTCGGACTGGATCCAGCCGGGCTGGGTTCACCCTGGACTGCAGCGATGAGCTCGTTCGTCGCTTTCGTGCTGGGCGCCTTCGTTCCCGTTGCGCCTTATCTTTTGACGTCCGGAACCAAAGCCTGGATTGCCAGCGCATCGCTCAGTTTTTGTGCGTTGTTCAGTGTCGGAGCTGTGCTCTCGATCTTTACGGCTCGCGGTCCGCTGCCAAGCGGCGCGCGTATGCTCGCCATCGGTTTGTTGGTATCGGCGATCACCTATAGCGTTGGTTGGCTCTTGGGCGTCTCGGTCGGTTGAACCCTCGAAAATTTTTCTTGCTCTCCCAGAATCTTTGCCGCAATATCAGGCTGCTACTGAGACCAAGGTCGTTCTTTCTTTGCACATCTGCGAGTTGCCGACGATTCCTTTCGCAACATTGAGAACCGGCGGGTTTACGATGCCCCTTCACCCTTGTTTTTTCCTGGCACATGCGTTGCTGAACAAAATTTCATGAATATGATACCAAAAAAAATAATCGGCGCGACTTTGTGGTTGGCGGTTTTGGCGTTGATGGGTACGGCTTACGGATACGACGAAATCGTCGTGAAAGACGGTGCGATGATTCGTGGCAGCGTAAAGCTGGAAGGTGCAGCGCCGAAATTGGCGCCGCTCCAGATCACTAAATACAAAGAAATTTGCAAGGATGTGCCCAATGAGACGTTGATACTCGGTCCAAATCGCGGCGTTCGTTACGCAGTGATTACTCTGGAAGGGATCGGCAAAGGAAAAGCGGTTGAAAAGGAAGTTGTCCACGAACTCGACAACGTGAAGTGCCGTTTCACACCGCACGTACAAGCAGCGAGCGTGGGGCAATTTGTCCAGCTAAAGAACTCTGATCCTATTCTTCATACAGCGCATGCGCGCTTTACCGGCAACCAACCTGAGTTCAATGTTGGGCTCTATCCAGGCCGGGTAAGCCGCAAGCCATTGATTGCGCCTGGCCTTGTCAGAATTCAATGCGAGGTGCACCCGTGGATGTCCGCATACATTGTCGTTACGGATCATCCCTATTACGCGGTGACGGACCTCTATGGAGAGTACGAGCTGAGTGAAGTTCCGCCGGGGACCTACCAACTCAAAATTTGGCACGAGACCTTAGGCGTCCAGGAGAAACGGATCGAAGTCAAAGCAGGCGCGGCGCAACAACTCGATTTTAGTTTCACGGCGGCAGCGGGGGTGAAGAAATGAAACGGGTAGCGCAATGGATCACGATGGTGCTGGTGATTGTATCAAGCATTCCATGGGCCTGGGCCGACAGCGTGGGCGTGATCAAGGGGACCATCACGATCGACGGTAAACCCGCCGTCGGTGCTGTCGTTTCCATCGAAGGACTGCCAAAGGATTTGGTCAAAGCTCAAGCGGCGCTGGTAAAACCACAAAAAAAAATAATGGATCAACAGAACCTGAAGTTTTCTCCGACGGTGCTTGCTGTGAAGGTGGGAGATACCGTTGAGTTCCCAAACCACGATAAGGTTTGGCACAACGTCTATTCGAAGGGAGGAGCCAACGATTTTGATCTCGGTCTCTACGCGCCGAAAAACAGCAGGAGCAAAAAGTTCGAGAACGTTGGCATTTCCCGGATTCTATGCAATGCGCATCCCGACATGGAAGCGTTCGTCGTGGTCAAGGATCACCCGTTTTTCTCGACGAGCGATAGCCGGGGGAATTACGAGATAAAAAATGTTCCTCTGGGTAAATTGCGCGTCGAAATCTGGTATCCGAATTTAGGCGTGAAAAGCGAGCCGGTTCCGCTCGTACGGGACGGCGAAGTCTTCGATCTCAATGTCGATCTGAAGAAACGCTAGGAGACGGAGTTGTGTATGCGTGCGCCGAAAGCATCGGAAGGTTTGACCGCTGCTGAAGCACGTGTGCTTCGGCTCGTTTCTGAATCAAAAACCAACCGCGAGATCGCATCCAGCCTTGGAATCAGTCCGGCGACCGTCAAGCGGCACCTGGAAAATATTTTGCGCAAGCTACGGGTGCGCAATCGCGTCGAAGCCGCGATCTACAGCTTGATGTCGGAGTGTGATGGGGGCAACAACGCCGAGTGTCCGCTCGCCGCCTGGCGCAGACGGCAC
>DATIEH010000014.1:0-5048 GCA_035455905.1 Binatia bacterium
AGCCATACGCAAAATATACCCAAGAAACGCGCCGGCGTGCAATCAATCAACCGATGCACCGCTCATTGTTCTGCCGTAAAGCGGTTAGCCGCTACCGGCGTAACCCACCGCCTTCGAGTCGATGGGTATCGCTTCGCTCGATCCATCCTACGGTTTTTCCAGATCAGTGAAACACACTGCCGCCATCCACCACGATCGTCTGTCCGGTCATGAAATCGTTGTCGGATGATGCCAGAAACACCAACGTGCCGAGTAAATCTTGCGGTGTTTGCAAGCGTTTGATCGAGCGCGCTTTCAACTGCAACTCCGTAAGCGCCTTGGGCGCATTCTGACCCTCATGCTCGACCAAGCCTGGCGCAATCGCATTGACACAAATGCCGTACTCTCCTACTTCTCGCGCCAACGAGCGGGTCATGCCGATTAGAGCCGCCTTCGACGCGACGTAATGCAAAAAGTTCGGCGTACCCCAATAAGCCGTCGACGATGAGATGTTGATGATCTTTCCGCTTCGCTGTTGTTTCATCTGAGGGAAGACTGCCTTGGCACACAGAAACGGCCCTTTGATATTCACCGCCGAGATGCGGTCCCATTCTTCAGCGGTGATTTCGTAGAATGGATGGCGCTCGATGTTGATGAAGATCGCGGCGTTGTTGACAAGAATGTCGATGCGGCCGAAAGCCTGGATCGTTTCTGCCGCCATTCGCTCGGCGTCATTTTCGTTCGACACATCGATCTTGAGCGCAATGGCTTTGCCGCCTTTTGAGCGAATTTCATTCGCCACGGATTGGCCGTCGAGAATATCGGCGATCGCCACCGCGGCGCCTTCCTCGGCGAATCTTTGGCAGTACGCCGAACCAATATGGCGCGCGCCACCGGTAACGATGGCGACTTTCCCCGCCAGTCTCACCGCAGCCTCCAATTCTTCTTCATGCCAACCCCTTGAGATGTTCTCGAAAATCCACCGGTTTCCACCAGGGCTTGATACCAAGCGATTCCGCGATCACCTGCGCCGCATTGTAGCCCGGCGCGCCGGTGATATTTCCGCCGGGATGACATGACGAACCGCACATGAATAGTCCATCGATTGGGGTGCGATATTGTCCCCAACCGGGAAATGGCCGGTTCTCCAATGCTTGATCGCCGGAATATTCACCGATCATCCAGTCGCCGCAGTACATATTCTTGTCGTGCCGTTCGATGTCGAGGGGCGTGGTGGAATCGCTGGAAAGAATATTGTGTTCGTCCAAATTCGGCGCAAATTTCTGCCATACGGCTAGTTGTTTTTGGAACCAGTCGTGACGCGCCTTGTCCCAGTTGAGCGGATTGCCCCAGAGATTGTAGGTCATCAATTGCCACATGAACGCCGTCGCTTTGCCGGGCGGCGCCTGAGTCGGGTCGTGGAAGGATGGTGTTGCGCCGTTCATGAACGGTTTGCGCGGTAGCTGCCCGCTGCGGCAGTCGTCGAAGAGATTCACCAAATCCTGGTATTCGTCCAGCCCCACGATATGCATGAAGGAGCCGGCGACCTCGGGATGTTTTTCTTCGGTAATGTATTTGGGCCGCTCGTTCAAAGCGAGGTTAACGGCGAAGATCGGCGTTGTCTTCGAGAAACGGAAGTTCGCCGCAAGTTCGGCAAACTTCGGTTCGAGATTTTCCTCACCGACGAGCTTGATAAATGTCTCCACCGGATTCACATTCGAGGCAATGAATTTTTTTGCCTTGATCACGGTGCCGTCTTCCAGCACCACCGCTGTGGCTTGCCCGTTCTCGACGAGAATGCGCTCGACGCCGTTCGCTTCGATGTAATCGACACCGTTATGCGACATCATGTGCGCTAAATTATCGCCGAGTGCGTGAGAAGTGCCGCGGCAGAGCTGGGGATTGACGCCCCAGGCGATCATCGCCGGGATCAAATAGCCCGTCTGTGGCGCATCGAGCTCGAAGCCGCGCATTACCCCAAGAAAGGCGATAAATGCCCGCACGCGTGGATGCTCGAAGTGCCGCAGCACAAACTCCTCCGGCGTTGTGTCGAAATACTTGAGATACTCCCGTCCCTCAGGGATTTTCTCCAGTAACGGACGCTTCTCTTCCATCGCTAGCGGCACAGCGTAGGTTTCCGTAAAGACAATTTTTTGTACCACCGGCTGCCAGCGCGCCCAGATGTCCATGAACGAAGCCGCGTCTTTTTTCGAGAATTGCTCGATGGTTTGAACCGTCTTCTTCACCTCGGCGAACCAGCCGAGATAAGTCTGATCGAGGAAATGCTGCACCACACCCGGATCGGGACGGTAGTAATGAATCCCAAAATTCTCCAGCTCTAAATCCTTGAACCATGGCAGCATCATCAAACCCCGGTGAAACACCGAGTGGATGTTGTGCCAGAAACCCGGATAGTTGCGGTCCTCGTGCGAATCCAGCCCGCCACCGACCTCCATGTTCTTTTCGACGACCATGATTTTCTGCCCGCACTTGGCCAGATAGGCGGCGCAGATCATGCCATTGTGACCGGCGCCGATCACGACGCCGTCGTATTCAAGTATTTTGGCCATCTACTTTGTTGAGGAGTTCAAACCGTTTAACCGCTACGCTCCGTTCACCCCCAACCTCTTTGCTCACCGCGCGGCGCGGGGACGGGCGTAAGGAGAGGGACGAACGATGGGTTCAAAAAATTAAATTGTTCAAATCGTTACTGTAGTTTCAAATCCTCTTTCATCACCTGCCAGCAATTGTAGCCCGACCCGGCAATTACTGCGTCTGCGGGATGCATCGCCACACCGACCTGATACAGTCCGGCGATTGGCGTTCGATAGTTGGCGATTTGTTCTATGGGCCGGTGGTTTCCCATCTGCGTCGCGATTTTGCGCGCCACCCACACCGAGCCGCGCCGCATGTTCGGCCAGCGGCCGGAGAGGTAAAAGGGATCCAGCGCCACTTTCATTTCGATATTTTCATCCGTGAGATTGGTGGCGTAACGCCGCCAGATTTTTAATACGTTCTCCATGAAACCATTCTTGAGCTGCACCCAATCCTCCGGCTTTTTTCCGTTGAGCTGAAACGGCACCGGCAAAAATACCGAAGCCGCATGCCTCGCTGTGGGCGCCTGCAGGGGATCGAATGCGGTGGGGCAGATTGCGTGTAGGCAGGGATGCGCTGGAAATTCACCGGCGCGAATTTCCTTCCACATCTCGGTTAAATCCGCCGCCCGTTCGGGCCCCATGCTAACGCTCATCGCCTGAGCCACCGACGAGTCGGTCGCCTCATGCAACGCGTAGCGTACCGGCGCCTTCAGCGCTAGATGAACCTGGAAATAGGAAAACTCATCCGCTTGGATATCTTTTACCCTTTCGATGAACGTTCGCGGCAGGTATTCCTCGCCGATCATCTCGACAAAAGTCGCATAAGGATCGCCATTCGAAACCACCGCCAAGCGCGCTTTCCACTCGCGTCCGTCGCGCAGGCGCACGCCGACAGCGCGTCCATCATCATCGATGAGAATTTTTTCCACATGATGGACCGCGCGGATTTGGCCGCCGTTGTGAACGTAAGCGCGCTGTAATACCTGCGCGATCGAATGCGAGCCGCCGCGCGCCAGCTCGGGTTTTTCATCGCCGGCTATCATTTTTAAGACTTCAATGGCCGCCCCGGAATAGTCCAGCGCCACGCCGCGCGGTATTGCCATCTGCGCCAGAATCAAAGTCTTAAGCGTTTCGCTTTCGAACAGTTCATCGACCGCCTGCTGCGGCGTCGATTGCCAGAGCCGCCGAAACTCTTTGCCGGCGGGCTCGGTGTCGAGGCTTTGCAAAAGAGACTCGGTGTTCTCGGGCCGCGTGTGATAGTACGGCATGAGATACTCGACAACGAGCCTGTGAAATCGGCCATGAATATTTCGCCAGGCGGCAGCGTCTTGGGCGGAAAATTTACCAATACTTGAAATCGTCCGTTCGAGCGATTGGTGCTGTGCAATCGACCGGCCGTCTGTCAAAAGGAGAGCGCTCAACACTGCTGGAGAAACGAACTCAGCGTGATAGCGGTTCGCCCAGTCGAGATCCTTCCAGACCGGTGAAACTTCCCGGTTATCCTGAAAATAGGCGAGTGTGTTATGCCAGTAGCCTGGGATTGTGATCTCTTCGCTCGCTAAACGGCCGCCGTTCTCGAGTCGGCTTTCACAGATCACCGTCTTCAGGCCGGCTTTGCCGAGGTAGGTACCCAGGGCAAAATTATTCTGCCCCGCGCCGATCAGAATCACATCCCAATCGCTATCGATCACGCAAACCTCTCCCTGCAGTCAGACGGTTTGAACGACTTGAACGAGTTGAACGGCTTGAACCTCATTGCTGCAGAAAAATCTTTTTATACTCAGCCATCTTTTGAGAGAAAGCTTCCTTGTCCATGTCGATCATATCGACGAGTTGAATCTTATTCGCATCCGGCAGCGGCGGATAAATGCCTTTCCGTGTAACGAACTCGCCGATATTGGCCATGATCTTGAGGCTCTCTTCGCCGAGAAAAAAATCGACGAATGCCTTCCCCGCACTGGGGTGCGGCGCCTTCGCAGCCAAAGTAATAGACTGCCCGTCGCCCATGAATTTCCCCAATCGAACGTAATCCAGAGGCACGCCATTTCTGCCGTAAAACACCACGTTCTTAAGAAACGCGACACCGATCGGCGTTTCGCCCGTGGTAATACGTTCCCCCGCGGGTGTCAGCGAAGGCACTAGAAGAGGCTTCGATGCCGCCAAATCGTGGATGAATTTATCCGCTTTTTCGTTGCCCATGATTTTGTGCAGACTGGCCAGCCACTGCGCAGTAGTCGTGTGCTGGCTCGGATCGGGGAAAACGACTTTGCCCTTGTACTGCGGCTTGGTAATGTCCTCGAGTGATTTTGGCGCTTCCGCGGGCTTGATAATGCCGGTGTGGTAAACGACCCCGATCACCGTGCTACGGTACGCCGGGCCGAGATTCGCATCGATCACGTTTTTTGGGAACGCCTTAGCTGAAGGTGAATCATATTTCGCCAGGAGACCGTCCTTTTGGATCAACCGCAAGGT
>DATIEH010000015.1:0-2524 GCA_035455905.1 Binatia bacterium
ACCAAATCGCAACATATTCTCGATCGCTGGGACACGCGCTATGACTTCTCGAGCGGTGAATTGAAATTCAATTCAGGCACTAATCTCTATGACAAGGACCTGCCGCTGGCGGCGGAGGTTGGCAGAACACTGGGCGCCGATATTCCCGTCGTCGAAGCCCTGGCGCAACTCGGCATCAAACTGAACGGCGGCAAAGTCAGCATCTGATGGTGTATGGGCAGAACTGCGTCTGTCCGCGCAGCAAGCGACCACACACCCTCGCTCGTCCACATCCGGAATGCCAACTAAGAATTACAGAGGCCACCGAGTCGAGCTGGAATCGGAAAGAACACAATCCGGCGCCTGGTTCCCGCGCGCGATGATTGTCATCGAGGAGAACCGGCGCACCAAGAAAATTCCCATATTCGGCCGGCGGCGGATGACATTCGAAAGCCAAAGACAAGCTGATAGATACGCTCTCGAATTGGCCAAAATGTGGATCGATGGCAGAACCTGGGGAACCAATGGCCATGGCGATTGACTAAGGAGTAAAAGTGGATATTGCCGATGCGCAAAAATTTCTCCAGCAAAACCATCGAGCTTGCATCGCGGTGCGACAGCCGGACGGCTGGCCGCAGATGACCTTCGTATCGCCGGGAATCGATGCTGGTGGCCGCGTGATCATCACTTCCCGCGGCAGGACCTACAAAGTCAAGCATCTGCGGCGCGACCCACGCGTGTCACTGCTGGTCTTTGGCGAGCAGTACAGCGGGTCGAAGTTTGTGCAAATTCACGGCCGGGCGGAAATCATCGAGCTCCCGGACGCCATGGAGGCGCTCATTTATTGGTACAAGCAGGTGCGCGGCGGGCACAAAGACTGGGAAGAGTACAAAAAACAGATGGTCGATGAAAAACGCGTGATCATCCGCGTCGTCATTGAAAAAGTTGGCCCGCAAACGGTTAAGAGGATTTAGAGGCGCTCCCGGAATGAGGCACGAACCGACTCGTGATTTTAGGTTAGTTCACCCCGAGTGAAATCGCCCTTACCGTAGCCTGTTTCATCGGAATGGGGCGAGGTAATTCTCCGATCCAGGAAGCAGTAAATGCATTTGTCTTCGTACTCGCGCCGCCTTGCGGGGAAAGAGAGATGAGGGTACGTTGTTCGTCCGCCGCACAGTTCGAAGGAGTTCCGGCGCCTGGGCCTGACCAATACCGCCCAAGTAGGCTCTTTCCGCCTACCCTAACCTATCGCGCGAAGCCGCTCGCGATCGTGCGGCAAATCGAGATGGCTCATGTCCGGTCCAATGGGTACTATCCCGGTTGGATTAACATTGCGCTGACTGTAGTAACCCGCCTTGGTTTTTTGCAAATCGAAGGTCTCTTTAATACCCGGCCATTGGTACAGCTCACGCAAATAGTTGCGCAGATTCGGATAGTCCTGCACGCGACGTAGGTTGCACTTGAAGTGACCGTGATAAACCGGGTCGAAGCGGAGCAATGTCGGAAACGCGCGCCAATCGGCCTCCGTGAGACGCTCACCAGCCAAATAGCGTCGGTCCCCGAGCCACTCTTCCATTTGGTCCATGCAAGCAAAAACTTTTTTTGCTGCTTCCTCGTACGCCTCCTGAGTCCGGGCAAAACCCGCGCGATAAACGCCGTTATTGAAATGGCTGTAGACGAAATCGTTGATCCGATCGATCTCGCCGCGCAACTCTTCTGGGTAGAAATCGTAAGTTATGTTCGTATGCGCGCGAAAACTCGTATTGAACATGCGGATGATCTCAGAAGACTCGTTGTTCACGATCGTGCGCCGTTCGCGGTCCCAGAGCGTTGGCACAGTCACTTTTCCTGTGTAACTGGAGTCCGCAGCCGCATAAACCTGATGCAATCGAAAGACGCCGTCTTCCTCCGGCTGAAAATCATCGATGGCTTCGCCATAGGCCCATCCTGCTGTTTTGGGCTTATCGGCTAGCGACATGGAAACTACACCTTCCAAGTTTTTGAGCTTGCGAAAAATAATCGTCCGGTGCGCCCACGGACAATTGTATGAGACGAAAAGATGGTACCGGCCCGGCTCGGCTTTGAATCCGCCGTTCCCGGAGGGTCCGGCGCGGCCGTCAACTGTAACCCAGCTACGAAATTGAGAGTCGGCGCGGACAAAAGCCCCGCGGACGTCCGCCGTAATCCGATCGTCGTCTACCCATTGGCCATTGAGCATGTGACCCATTGGATTCTCTCCTCTGTTATGATCGGTTTATCAAACTCACGGCGGAGGAGAAAGCGATCTTAACCGCCAGGACGTTAGAGCACGCGGAGAAGAGGATGAATTTCGGTCTCTGATCCTGCGTTTCTACGGTGAATGGAGCAGGTAGTTTCCATGACCAGCTCCGGAGATGAGGCCGTAAGCGCCGTTGTTTTCAGTTTGCCAACGGCCGGTTAGTTTGTTTTGATGAATTATGCTCAATAGTCCGCGGATGATTCTTATTGTCCTGATGAGCTTTCTTTTGCTCGGCACCTCGACGGTTTTCGCGGCCGAAGACCAGCT
>DATIEH010000016.1:0-2993 GCA_035455905.1 Binatia bacterium
CGAGGACACTAGAAACCCTTCTTATTTTTCCGGCTCGTATTGCAAATTGTCGCGAATCAGATTGGAAATGCCTCTGGCGATCGGCCGGCGGATTTCTTCGCCCACATGCGCGAGCCCGCCGAGGGCGCGGCCGAGGATAGCGAAGCTTTTGGACATTTGCCAGTGAATGCCCATATCGAGAGAGATTGCCGCAATCGCGCCGGTGACATTCACCGGCAAATGCTTGCCGACTTTTTGGTCGGCAATCTTGCCGATTTTCTTGAGCAGCTCGCAGTAGCGCCCGTAGACTTTGGTTTCCTGCGCAATCTCGAATAACCGCTCGGCGCGCGGATCGCCTCCGGTGTGAATGCCGTGGCCGATGCCGGGAATGAGCTGGTTATTCGCCAGCCGTTTTTCAACCGTCTTGAGCGCGAGCGCATCCAGATCGGTTTCTTTGGCGTCCTTCGGCAAAGCATCGTTCAGCATTTTGGCGCAATGCTCGGAGGAGCCTAAATGCACGCTCCCGGCGCCGAGAATGGCGGCCGCGACCGCGCCTTGAATGGCTTCGGGCGCGGAATGAAAGGTCATGCGTGCGGCGGCCGCGCCTGTGGTCATACCGTGATCGACAAGAACGATCAGCATGGCGTCGATCATCCGGCCCTGCTCGGCGCTCGGCAGTCGTCCTTCGAGCATGAGATAGAGCATCTGCGCGAAGGTAATCTTGCCGAGCAGATCTTTGTTCAAGTCGTAATTGCGCACGAAAATCCGATCGAGCTCCGCGCGTCCCATCGATGAAACGAGTCTGGGTGTGTCCGCCATAATTTCTCCTGAAGGTTTTGGCTCTAGGGTCTGTTGTCCAGCGCTCACAGGCAATAAACGATCGACCACCAGACCCGAGAGCTAGACGATTTTCAACAGCTTCGCCGCATTTTCGCCCATGATTTTTCTTTTCGTCTCCATACTGAGATCCTCGCGCGCGAGAATCATGTCGGTGACGCCCGGAAAGGTTGCGTCCCAATGCGGATAATCGGACGCAAAGACGACACGGTCAACGCCGATGCATTCGATCACCTGGCCCAGGCGTGTCTCGTCGGCTTCGAACGAGATAAAACATTGCCGGCGAAAATATTCACTGGGTTTCCTTTTGAGCCACGGTACCTGAAAGGGGAGCACCTCATAGTGTTCGTCCATGCGCCAGAGCCAATAGGGAAGCCAGCCCGCTCCTGATTCGAGAAAAACCACTTGTAAGTCGGGGTGGCGTTCCAGGGCGCCGTGGCAAATCAAGCCCAAGCTCGCGAGCATCTGCTCGACCGGATGCGAGATTGTGTGCGTGAAGAACCATTGCCCGGCGAAGCGATCGGCGCCGGCGGTGGGTAAAAAAGCTCCCGAGCCCTCGTGCACCAGGAGCGGCACACCGAGATCGACTATGGCTCGGTAAAGCGGGTCGTAATAGGGGTCGTCGATATTGCGCCCTTTGATCGGATTGGGCCGAACGAAAATTCCTTTGAAACCGAGCTCTTTGATCGCGCGCTTCGCTTCATCGATGGCAAGCTTTATGTCCTGTACTGGAACGACGCCAACGCCCATCAGGCGCGCGCGATCTGCCGCGCAATAATCGTAGAGCCAATTGTTGTAGGCGCGACACAGCGCAGCCGCATAGGCTTCGTTTTGCACCGAGGGCAAATAGAGTCCCGCCGAAGGAAACAACAGGCCGCGCTCGATGCGGTCTCTATCCATGGCCGCAAGGCGCTGCTTGGGATCGGTGGCCAGGTGGCGATTCTCATTGACCGGAGCGCCGTCTTCTTTGACGCGGAAAGGACTTTCGTCAGGCTTGCGGTGGTGGCGATCGCCTTCTAGGCGAAAAAGCAATTGTCCGTTGGCAACTTTTTCGACGCGGGGTGCGCGGTCTTGAAACGGTGCTTCCAAATACTTCTCGAAGAGATCGTCGGCTTCGCGCACATGGCCATCGATATCGATAATTCTCAGATCCGGCATTTTATCTCCGTTCGCGCAAGACTTCTTCCACAATCGTCGGATCGACCACGCGATCGAGCGGCAGATCGGGCTTGCCTTGCTGATCGAGCACGGTTTTGACAGGTTCTGCTAACGGCCGCGCATCATCAATAATCAGCCGGGCATAGATGGCATGCGCTTCCAGAGCGGTCGCTTCGTCGAGAGCGAAAAACTTCTGGAGAAAAGGCACGACCTCGCCCTTTTGAGTTTTGATCCAGCGCAAAGTGTCCAGTTGCGCTTGCACCATCTTTTTTACCTGTTCACGCTCTTGCTGAATCTTTCGGATCGAGGTGCCAATGCCAACGGTCGCCATGTCGATGACATCCGAGGCGCTACCGAGGAGGGTAAAGCCTTGACGTTTGGCGACGATGAAAAATGGCAGAGACAATGCGGTCGCATCGATGCTGCCGGCGTGAAGCGCCGGAAATCTCGTGTCCGATCCTCCCATATTGACGAAGGCGTAATCGCGCGGTTCGAAGCCCGCGCGCCGGATCAGATGACGCGCGACGAAATCGTCAGCAGCGCCGATGGTCACCGCGACGGTTTTGCCTCTCAAATCGGCGATTGATTTAAACTGCGGACGCGCAACTAGCGTATGAAAAGAGGTTCTCAACGAGAGACTCACCAATCGCACGGGCGCACCGGAGATGCTGCCGCGGGAAATCGTGCTGGCGCCGAAGGCGTAATCGATCTCTCCTGCCTGGAGCGCGCCGATGGTGAGCGGCGGGCGCATGGCGATGATCTCCGCGTCGAGCCCGTATTTCCGATAAAAGCCGCGCTCCTTGGCGGCCCACGTATCGAGGAATCCCAGGGATTTAGAGGAAACCGCAATGCGGACCATTTCGGGCGCACGCTCGGCCGCGGCGCCGAGGGCAGCAAGCCACGCAAAGAACAACAACGAAATCAGAACCGTGAAGAAACCCGATGGCATCGTCAGCATTTCTGTATCCAGCAGCCAGAAAGATTGCAAGTGACGGATGAGCGAATGGAAGCGATAAAAT
>DATIEH010000017.1:0-5241 GCA_035455905.1 Binatia bacterium
GTTTGACGCCCACGGTCATGGATGTCGACTATTTCGCCTTGGAAAATATGTATGAAGCGAATTACGCGGATGAAGCCGAACACGGTGTCACCGGAATCATTCATATCGGCGCGCAGTACACGAGCATCACACTTCTGCAAAATGGCATCTCGATTTTCACCGGCGACTTGTCGGTCGGTGGAGCGTACTTCACCGACAGCCTGGCGAGGCAGCTCGGCGTATCGGTTGAGGCAGCTGAAACATTCAAAACAACCGCTGTTTTGGATGGCAACAAGGGTTTGGATTTGGAATCAACGCTAAGACCGACCTCCGAAGAGCTCGCCGAGGAAATTCGGCGAACCGTAAGCCTCTATGGCGCGTTTCCAGCCGAGGATGGCGATGGTCTCAAGGTGATCTATATCAGCGGTGGCGGCGCCAAGCTTGCCGGCCTGCGAACATTACTCGAGGATCGGATGGCGGTGCCCGTGCATTTGAGCGAGCCTTTTCGGCGTTTCACGCTTAACAAAAACATCGATCGGGAGTTTTTAACGGAATCGGCCCCTTATTTTGCTGTGGGCGCTGGATTGTCAATGCGCCGCGCGGGAGACAAATGATCCGGGTCAACTTACTCCCAATCAAAGCGTTGCAAGCCGAGGTTACACGCCGGCGCGAAGTCATCATCGGTTCGTCCGTGCTGGGCTCTTTAGCGGCTCTTTTGATCGGCGCGCATATGTATCAAGCTCACGAACTCTCGCAGCTGCAAAATGAACTTTCGGGATTGCGCAGCGAACTCCAGAGTCTCAACTTGAAGGTCAAAGAGGTTGGCGATCTCCAGAATAAAATCAAAGATTTTCGCAGCAAGAACAAAATCATCGAAGACTTGAATAGAAAGAAGAGCGGTCCGGTGTTGGTCATGGAGAGCCTTTCCAGCGCGGTTCCCGCGAGTCTTTGGTTGACGGAATTCAAAGAAAGCGCCGGCAGCCTGACGATGAATGGACTGGCCATTGACAATCAAACCATCGCCGACTTCATGAAGGCGATCGCGCGATCAAAATATTTCACGAATGTCGAGTTGGTGGAAACCACCCAGGGCGCTGGTCAGAGCGCGGCGTTGAAAAAATTCGCGCTCAAAACGACAGTGGTCTACCGCCCGCCAGAATCCATTCCGGCGAGCAGCAAACCCGCGCCAAATGTCGCCGTTAAAAAAGAGGAGAAGCATTGAATCAGATCCTCGACGCCATCCTGGAGCGATCGACAGCACAGAAGGTCGCGATTCTCGGGGTGAGTGTGATTTTGATCGCGGCACTCTATTACAGTTTTTTGTTTAGTCCGAAAGCGGACGAGCTGGCGAAATTGGCGGATAGTGTGGAAATTGCGCGCAACGAGAAAACCGTCAAGACCCAAAAAGCAGCGAACTTGTCGCGTTTACGTCAAGATCTGCAACGCCTCGATGGCGAGCTAAAAAAGGCGATCGCTCAGCTGCCCGAGAAGAAGGAAATCCCGGAGTTGCTGAGCAGTATTTCCAGCAAAGCCCAACAGTCGGGCCTCGATGTTCTGCTGTTTCGTCCGCGTCCGGAGAGCTATCAAGAATTTTATGCGGAAGTACCGGTGGATATTACAGTCAAGGGCAATTTTCACAACACAGTAAATTTTTTTGATGACGTGGGACGAATGGACCGGCTCGTGAACATCGACAATATCGGCTTTAAGAATCCTACCGTGAGTGGCGATAGCGTGGTGCTGGAGACCACCAGTGTCGCCACCGCGTTTCGCTTTCTCGATGAGGCGGAGCGAAAGAAAGTTGCCGAGGAGAAGGCGAAAGCTGCCAAAACGAAAAAATAGAAAGCGATGCATTCTCCAATTAAAATCGTCCTCGTTCTTGGTGTCGGCCTAGCCGCTGCGTTAAGCCACAGTGCTGAAGAACCGATGCCCTCAGATAAGATGAGGGAAGCCGTGGGCAAGTTGAACAAGGCACCGGCGAGCATTGGCCAGAGTTTACGGGGATTAACCGACGCGGCGGCGACGAAACTGAAGCAGATCTCCGGTAGCGATAGGCCCGCGCCGGAATCCAAGCCGCTCGACATGACCGTGCCGCAGAAGAAGAGCGAAATTGCACCGCCAGCGCATATGATGAAACCCGATGGACGCGATCCGTTTCGTCCGATGACGCTTAAAACCAACGGGGCGTCGCGGTCACGTGAGAATCTTTCGCCGCTCGAGCGATTCGACATCGGGCAGCTCAGGATCGTAGGGATTGTATGGGACGTTAAAGAACCGCGAGCGATCATCGAGGACAGCGCCGGCCTTGGCTACACCGTCAAAGTTGGAACTCCGATTGGCAGTAACGACGGTCGAGTGAAAGTGATTCGGCGGGACCAGATTGTTGTCGAGGAAGTTTATGAAGATGCTTATGGCGCCCGAAAAAAACGCGATGTCCCCATGCGGCTCTCAACGGAGTAGCGATGATAAGGAAACGCACGAACATGCTTGCTGCGACTCTTGAATTCCGGAACGATCTGCAACTCCGAATGCTCGTTTTCGGATGGATTTTCATCTTGGGCATCGCGTTAACTCTCACTGGCTGCGCCACGAGTAAAGAAACGCGGCTCCCACCGGCGGCACAACCTCCGGAGCTGCCGCAGCCAGCCAGCGGCACCCCTCCAGCAACGGCGACTCCGATGCAGAGCGTGCAAGAGCTGAGTGTGCGCGAGGAAAAAGGACAGACGACGCTGCTGCTTAAATTTGCTCAACCGATAAATCAGTACCGGCATTTTACATTGCCGCAACCGGCGCGGATCGTATTGGATCTGTTGGATGGCGTGAAGGCCGCCCCTTCAACAGAGGTATTTCGGATAGATACCAGCGTGGTGTCGGCATTGCGGCTGAGCGCGGGCGATAGCAATTTTCGTCTCGTTGTGGAGATCGCTGCCGCCAGCGTTCCCGCCTACACCGTAGTTCCCGAAGATGGTGGATTGAAGATAACCGTTGGCACTGCCGATCCCAATATCAACGTCAAGCGCAACCTTGTTCTGGTTCGTGGCGGCCAACGACAAGATGTCCAGCAAAAGAGCACAGGCGCGGGTGCTGACTCTCGGGGGAAAGTGCAGATACCGGAAGATCGCTCCAACGAGAAGATCTACACTGGACAGAAGATCTCTCTGGATTTCAAGGATGCAGACATCAAGAACGTATTTCGCCTGCTGGCTGAGGTCAGCGGCTTGAATATTGTGGTCACCAACGATGTCAACCGCCGCGTCACGGTGCGTCTTGTGGAAGTGCCATGGGATCAGGCGATGGATCTCCTCATCGCGACCAATGGGCTCGATAAAGAACAGATCGGCAATGTGGTGCGCATTTCGACGGCGGGAACTCTGAAGGCCGAGAAAGATGCTTTGATCGCCGCGAAAAAAGCTAAAGAAGATCTAGAACTGATGCAAACGGTCTACTTCACGCTCAACTACGCCAGGGCCAAAGAACTGGAAGCGAAAATCAGACCGCTGATGAGCAAACGGCCCGATAACGCGCTGGTTGTTGACGACAGAAGTAACACCGTAATGATCCGGGATATTCAGAGCGCGATTGACGATGTCAGCATATTGGTCGGGAAATTCGATTCGCGAACCCCGCAAGTTCTTATAGAGTCCAATCTTGTCGAGACGACGCCGACGTTCTCAAAATCCCTGGGTATGGAATTAGACGCGCTGTTTAACAACAACCGGGTGCTGGGCAGTTCGCGATTTCTGGCACCCGACCCCTTTTCCGGGTCTCCGGCAGGCGCGCTGCCGATTTTACCTATTCCGGCTTCGGGATTTCGATTCGGCTATTTCGGCAATAACGTGCGGTCCATCCTCTCGGCAGCCGAAAGCGAGGGCCAAATTAAAATCATTTCGCGGCCCTCAATCGTAACGTTGAATAACGTTCCCTCCACCATCAAAAGCGAGCGAATACTGAGGATCGCTTTGCCGTCATCGACAAACATAGCTAGCGGTAGCGGCGCTGCAGCCGGTACTGCCGTAGCAACCGAACAAGTTCCGGTTGGGATTATCCTGACCGTCATTCCCCAGGTTTCAAGCGACGGATTCGTTTTAATGAATATTAAAGTAAAGTCCAGCTCCACCGCTCCGGCCACGGTTGCCGGTGGAACAGCCGGTGTCATTCCCTTCGACGAGCTAAACCGTGAAGCAGAAGCCAACGTGTTAGTGAGAGACGGTGAAACAATTGTCATCGGTGGGATTCTCAAGGATTCCGATACTACCGCATCGGCCGGGGTTCCCTATTTAAAAGATATTCCGGTCCTGGGATGGCTGTTTAAGAACTGGAGTGTTGATAAGAAATTGGAAGAGCTCATCGTTTTTATCACGCCTAGAATTGCCTCCGCTGGATCCGAAAACTTACCGAGCGCAGAACAACTTTGGCGCGAGCAAATGAAGAAAACCGACAATGCTCCGGTTCCGGTGATGCAGCCGGGGAACCCCTAGCCTGCTGTAATTTATTACGCTACGATAGCCCGCATGCTGCGCTATCTGACCGCGGGCGAATCGCATGGACCCTGTCTGACTATGATTATCGACGGGGTCCCGGCGGGCTTTCCGATTCAAATCGAAAAAATCAATCATGATCTTTGGCGCCGTCAGCAGGGTTACGGACGCGGCGGCCGCATGTTGATCGAGAAAGACGAGGCACAAGTTCGTTCGGGTATTCGCTGGGGCGAAACGATCGGCGCGCCAGTGGCGCTGGGCATTGAGAACCGCGATTGGAAAAATTGGACAAAGAAAATGTCTGCGCTTCCGGAAGACCGCGACGACAAAATCGCCGTCACCAAACCGCGTCCCGGACATGCCGACCTCAATGGCGCACTCAAATACGATCGCTCGGATATTCGCGATATTCTCGAACGAGCGAGCGCCCGCGAGACCGTGGCGCGCACGGCGGTCGGATCTTTTGCTAAACAGCTTTTGGCGCCTTTCGATATCCGCGTCATGGGTTACATTCGTTCCATCGGCAACGTCGCGGCCGACCTAAGTCGGCTTTCGTTTCATGAGATCTATGCCCGATCGGACGAGTCGCCGGTTCGAACTGCCGATCCTGATGCCGAAGAAAAGATGATTGCTTTGATCGAGGAGTGCAAAAGAGAGGGCAATACGCTTGGTGGTATCTTCGAAATTGTGGTGCTCGGGTTGCCGCCGGGGTTGGGTTCCCATACCCAATGGGATCGCAAGCTCGACGGACGATTGGCCCGCGCTTTGATGAGCATCCAGGCCA
>DATIEH010000018.1:0-10823 GCA_035455905.1 Binatia bacterium
TACCACGCCAGGTTCCTTAAGACATACTCGACTCCTATTCTATCTTGCCGGTCGCCTTGTACCTGTCCTGCGCTTTAGCGTCTGAGGGATTATTTTAACGAAGTTTTGCCGTTGATCCGTGTGTCGCTATTGTTCAACTGCTACTTGCGGCTTGCTATCCCGGTACGGTCATACACTATTCTCTGTATTTGGGCACTTGCAGAACCCCTGAGCGGTGCTATAGCTCAGATGCCTTGGAGCTTCTACACTAAAGCTATGGCACACAGAATCCTCGTCGTCGATAACGAAGTCCGTTATCGTGAGCTCATCACTCACTTGCTGTGTGAGGCCGATTACCAAGTCGACGAGGCAGACGACGGCACCAGCGCGCTCCAATTACTCACGGACAAAAAATATGACCTAATGATTTGCGATGTGGTGATGCCGCGCCTCAATGCCTTCGATATCCTCGAGTATATCAAGACCCATTCGCTATCGACTTTGGTCATCTTGATCACCGGGCATCCTTACTTGCTCGCCGATAAAGGGCTCGGTCATCTGACCTCCTTTACCAAGCCCTTCAATATGTACGACCTATTACATAAGGTGAACGAGATGTTAGGAAAGTGATTGCCTGTCAACCCATTAGCCGTCAACTTTCAAGGGCACCGAGCAGTTGGAATTCGTACGCACCAACGGAACTAAAGCCGTGTGAAGAGATAACCCTTACTTTTAGATAGCGCGCCTTCACCGGTGGAAACTTGAACTCTTGGTATGGGTCTTTGAAGAACCGGACGTTCTCTGTCTGGAATTTGCCGATCGATTCGAATTTTCCGGTAGGAGAATCATTCCCCGCCAGCAGCTCGAATTCCTTTAAGTTCCAGCTCTCGCTACCGAGGATCAATACCTTGAATGTATCAAACCTCGCCGGTTTGTCGTCTTTGAAACCGTAAACCGCCCAGCTGCCGACAACCCCGATATCGATGTACTGCCAATTTTTCTCGTCACCGTCGATGGTCGAAGCCCAATGATCATTGGTACCCACGATGACGTGACCGCCGTTTTCTGCAGACAACAGATTCGTCGCCGACGCTGGGGCTTGTGCCGAACGCGCCGGCTTGGCTATGGAACCGGCCTCGTCTCGCCCAACCGGCCGACGCTCTGTCTGAGCCGCTTCGGATAATTCCGGCTTTGCCTGGTTTTGACTGTGCGGAGGTGGTTTTGCTTTCGTAAAAAATCCGGCTTGCTGAAACAGCAGAATAAAGGCGACAGCGGCTACCCCCACGAGCGCGAAAACGCCAGGACTCTTCCTCCACCAGAGCTTTGAACGTCCTTCGCTATCGAGCGCGATCTGCCTTTTTGGTGCCGGTGCGGTTCCATCGATCATGCTCGCAACGCTCTTTTGTAACTGATCGAACTCACGATGCGAAAGTTCGCCTTCCCAATCCGAGAGATCTGCCGCTTCGATTCTCTTGAACTCGAGGGGAATCGGCGCGTGATCGATCATTGCGGGAACGAGGATACCGCGCTCCGCACCCTCCGCTGCTTCCGTTTTAACCCAGCGTGACGACACCGAATGCGTCGACCAGAGAACGATGACACAACGAGCCGAATTCAATGCGTTCTCGATCGTCTCGTCGAAAGACTGCCCCGGCGGAATCTGTCGATCCCACCACACAGACCAACCCTTGCGGGAAAATGCATCGGCGAGGAGCTCAGCTTTATGCTTGTCCGCGCGCGCATAGCTGATGAAAATGTCACTCATGCGGCTATGATGATTCCATGCCCTAAAGAATTCAATCCAAACTGCGAGACAGATTTAACGTCCGCAAATTTAAATCTGCGGTTAGCCCGCAGTAGGTCCGGAGCGGTTTTGACAAAAATAGTGTGTCGGTTCTTGTTTGCAAGGATCAGTTACGGCATGCCAATTGCTCTATTGATTGGGTATGGGGATAACGTATTCTTCGTCCTGCGCTTTGTCAGACTATCCAAACTCATCTGAGGTGAAAAATGAAACAAGCCAGTCTTCCGCTGCCGGAATTAGGGATGATTGCGGGAACCCGCGCGATATTAGGTGCGGGATTGGGACTCCTGCTCGCCGACAAGTTCTCCGAAACGAGACGGAAACAGCTCGGCTGGGCTCTGTTTTTACTTGGAGCGCTCAGCACGATCCCCTTGGGGTTCGACGTTTTCAGAAGGCTTCATCACGGAAACAATTCCGCCGCACAACGGTAAGCCACACCCTTGCCCGCTGGACGATTTGACTGAAGAAGTTTAATACCTCGGTCGATTTGAACGGCGCTCCCTTCTTCCTGTTGCCTCTTGGCCCTCGCGTACTCTATTATTCCCACAACGCTCGCGAATTTTTATGCAGAAAAGTATCGGGTATTTGACCATATCTTTGTTTCTTTTGAGTCCGGGACTGGTTAACGCCCAGTCGCCCGCTTACGAGCCGCAATCGAATCCTTCAGATACTTTCATCGCGCCTCATTTCAGCCCCTTCGTCTACATCATCGCGATTGCGGTCGCCGCTGTTATTGGATTCGTACTGTACAAGCTTTACGGGTCGAAGAACAAAGGAGTCCCTCATTTTCTCGCGAACCAACCCAAAATAGAACCTGTTCAAGGGCCAAGCAGCGTGCCGAGACCTGCGGCCGCGACCGGGAGCATTTTTATCTCGTATCGGCGCGATGACAGCGCAGATATTACGGGTAGAATATACGATCGCCTGGTTCAGCATTTTTCGAGAGACACCGTTTTTAAAGATGTGGACTCGATTCCACTCGGGATCGATTTTCGGCAGCACCTCGAAAGCGCGTTGAGTCAATGCCGGGTGTTACTCGCGGTCATGGGCGAGCGCTGGAGCGGGACGGACTCGGCAACGGGAAAGCAGAGGATAGATGATCCGTACGATCATGTGAGGCTCGAACTCGAGCTGGCGCTGGCGCGAAACATTCCCGTAATTCCGGTGCTGGTGCGTAACTTTTCAATTCCTGCGGCAGACAAACTTCCCGGCTCGCTACAGTCTCTCGCCTACCGCAACGGCATCAATGTACGGCCCGATCCCGACTTTCACGGCGATATGGATCGGCTCATCAAAGGTATCGGGTCGCACCTGACCCGATAGCTCCGGCGCACTGGATCAAAACTCTCGAGTGTTGCGTACGGCAACACGCTGCGTTTTCAGGAGCCTGTTGCCCCCACCAAGTTCGATGTGCGGTACCTAACGAATCGGTCGGCGCTTCGACGGAGGATCGCCGATCGGTTTTTTGTTTTCTTTGGGTTCCTTCATCGGTGGTTTTTTCCGCTGGGGCGGCTTTTTTCTCTTTTCAGAGTTGGCGCTCATAACTTTGCCGAAATAGCGAGCGGGGCAAGCAATGTGCCACCAGCAATATTGATTAAACATCAAAGAAATCAGGATGCCTGATGAAGAAGTGCAAAGTACCGGATGTCTGGTTTGAAGGAATCGAGAGATAAGTTTTCGCGATGTGTTTGGATTGTCCTACTATTTAAGCCTGAAAGAGCCTGGATGAACTCCCTTGAAAATGATCGCGTAAAGTCAACGCCAATTCAAACTCGCTAAAGATCGAGCCTTAGACCATAATTTCAAAGCAGAACAGCACTACCCCTAGATAAGAGCTTTCGAACTTTCACTTGTTCGCCTGCAGTTTTGTAGTTGGATCATTGCAGAGAGTACACGTTAAAGGTTCGAATCTTAACGGCAAGCCGAGCTATCACCGAGAACATTCGCACGGCAGTTGGTTCATCGAGTTTGCTCGAGATTAGTTGGTATAGTGCTTGCGACTCGCCCAAACCGAGAACGGGTTAGAGGCGAATTTCAAACCGCACGTCCTGTAACCACCAGCGGAAACTCCGCGGTAGGGAAAATGAAGATTGCTCAAGTCTCACCGCTTGCTGAACCGGTCCCGCCGATTGGCTACGGCGGAACCGAACGTATCGTGGCCTACCTCTCGGATGAGCTTATCCGACGCGGTCACGCCGTAACACTGTTCGCGAGTGGTGATTCCAAGACGAGCGGTAGGCTAATCGCTGGCTCCGAGCGCGCTCTTCGTCTCGATTCGAGCATCGTTGATCCGCAAGCGCACGAGACTTTTCAGCTTGCGCAGGTACTGCAGGAAGCCGATACGTTTGACATCATCCACTTTCATACGGGTTACTCGCACTTCCCCATCTTTCGCGGACACAAGACCCCCGGCGTCACGACGTTTCACGGGCGCCTGGACATTCCAGATCTGAAAGAGCTCTTCTCGGAGTTCGCGGACGTGCCGGTGGTATCGATCTCGAACTCCCAGCGACAGCCGTTTCCGAAGATGAATTGGCAGGGCACTGTGTATCATGGGCTACCGCTTGATCTGTATAAACCCGGCGATGGTCGGGGAAATTACTTGGCCTTCCTGGGCCGAATCTGCCCGGAGAAGCGCGTCGATCGAGCGATCAAGATAGCGCAGCGCGCCGAGATGAAAATTAAAATTGCCGCGAAAATCGATAACGCAGATCGCGAATACATGGAAACGAAAATCGAACCCTTACTCGATCATCAGCTGGTGGAATTTGTCGGAGAAGTCGATCGGGCCGCGAAACAAAAACTGCTGGGCGACGCCTATGCGCTTTTGTTTCCAATCGATTGGCCCGAGCCGTTCGGACTCGTGATGGTAGAATCGATGGCGTGTGGCACTCCTGTCGTCGCGTATCGTGCAGGTTCCGTTCCGGAAGTTATCGATCCCGGACTGACGGGCTTCATTGTTGAAAGCGTCGACCAGTCAGTCGAGGCCTTGAAGAAGATTCAATCTCTAGACCGAAGACTCTGCCGAGAAGTATTTGAGCGTCGTTTTTCTAGTGGGCGAATGGCTGTGGATTATCTGAAAATTTATGAAAAACTGCTGACTGTTCCCCGATAGCGGTCCGCGCCGCCGTGTTCTCACGACCTCTCATCGCCTCATCCTCTGTCTTTACCCTTCACGGTTTGCAGTTGCCGGTCTCTTAACAGTTCCGTCCTGGTAGGCTTGACAGATCTTACCGTGATCTATTATTGCGCAGCTGAAGAGACTGTACTGCATTGGGGGCAAAGCATGCCGAGTTGGATTTCCTGTATCTTCTTTGGACTCCTCGTTGTCCTCACGATGATGAACGATGCCTGGAGCCAAGGCAGCGTCGCTCCGGACAGGGTCGTGGTCAGTTATCCGAGCAAGTCCATTACCAGTTTTCCGATTCTCGAAACCGCGCAGCGGCTCGGCTTCTTTCGCAGAGAAAACCTCGACGTGAGCGCGGTCTACATGCGCGGCGGCATCGATATCAAGGCGGTGATTACCGGGGATGCGGATTTCGGCACGGGATCGACTACTGCCGTCACCGCATTTGTCGCCGGCGCGCCCCTGCGCGTGGTCATGAGTCTGAACTCCTACGTCGATCAGGCGCTCTACGCTCAGCCAAAGTACCGCAGTCTCGCCGAGCTCAAAGGACAACCCATCGGATCCCTCAATCCTGGCGGGCTCGTGGACACGCTACTCAGAAAAATTATCGTTCAAAACGGGCTCTCGCCCGAGCGCGATTTTATTCTGCTGAATATGGGCGGCACACCGGAACGATACGCCGCGCTCAAGTCAGGCACCTTGGCCGCCTCGATGCTGAGCGCGCCGCATAGCTTGCACGCCGAGAAAGAAGGTTTCACAAGAATCGCCGTGACGCGCGACTACGTCGATGTCCCCGGCACCGCGCTGGTGGCGCATGCCGACAAAATCAAGAAACAGCCGGAGATGATCAGGCGATTTTTGCGCGCCACATTGCGCGCGATGAATTTTATCCGTGAGAATCGGTCCGATGCCACCCAGATGATTACGCGCGAATTCGCCATGGCGCCTGACATCGCCGCCCTCGCTTACGACAAACTCGTCGACTTGCTCAGCGTAAACGGGAAAATTCGCGTGGAGGGATATCAGTTGCTGATCGACATCGCCCGTGCCGGACAAAAAATCGAGCGGCCGATCGCAGCTGCACAGCTCGTCGATGAGAAACTGCTCGATGAAGTAATTCGTGAAAGCGGAATAAAGCGTTGATCCACCACTCGGAGCGAGCAACCTACCAGCGCCGTGGAGCCAGCGGTGTTTATGTGATGCTTACTCTTCTGCAGTGGCTTCAAGAATCTCATTTTCCGTCGCCAACAACCACTCTTCTTTTCCGTTTTTGAGCTTCACGGGCGTATAGGCCGATTTGGGGGCCGGCAATATGCGCTCGAAGTTCTGAAAATTTATCTCGACTTGCTCGCCTTTGTCGTTTTCGAATTTCATAGATTCTAAAGATAGCACCGCATACGCGGCGATGTAATTGAGCTCCGCTGTCCCAAAACGACGAGACATAAAAAAGCGAAGGGCCGCCCGTGGGCGGCCCCTCTGCGTAGCTAAACGATAAAATCAATCGTGATCGTGGTCGCGATCATGCCTCCCGTCGCGGTCCCAACCATATCTCCGGTCGTGATCGTTACCATAGATCTCTCGCCGGTCGTTATGAATCTCCTTCCGCTTGTCGCGTATCTTGTCTTGATAGTCGCGCGCTTCGCGCTTGTCGCCCTCGCGGATCTCGTCATGACGTCGATCTCTCAATTCTTGCAGCTCTCGCTGGTCCTGACGCAGAGCTTCACGCTGCCGGTGATTGCCGGGAGGGTTGTCGTCGTCGGCGTACGCGCGCACGCTCGGGACGATCAAGGAAGCCGCCAGCAAGCTCATCGATATGATGGATGTCGATTTTTTCATGGTTCCTCCATTTCGTTGTACTGCACCATAAAAGTCGCAAGCCCCATACCAAGGCCTAAACTCCGAGATATTAAACACTTGCACACAAGTGCAAAGCCGACCGACAGGATTCTTCTGCTGGCGATTAGAAAATTTCATTCGTCCCAATCGAGCGACACTCGTCATCGAAATGCAGTCGCCCGGTTTACTGTACAAGCCGTGTGTGCTTGTCTAGGATGACGTTCATGCTGAACAACTTCCTGCAGATTGTTCCGGAGGTTATCTTCGACGCCGCTGAGACATTGGGCGGGCGTTGCACCGGTCGCTTCTACACGCTCAATGCGCTGGAAAACCGTGTTTACGATATCGAGATGGAAGAAGGCCCGCACTTCGTCATCAAATTTTACCGCCCGGGACGCTGGAGCCGCGCCACGATTCAGGCCGAGCACGATTTTCTGAAGGCCCTCGACGAAAGCGAAATTCCCGTCGTGTGCCCGCTTACCGATGATAAGAGGCAAAGCATTTTCGAAATTAGCGGAGTTATGTTTGCAATTTTCCCGAAACGCCCGGGGCGACTCGAGCCGGAACTGAGCAAGGAACAACTCACGCGTCTGGGAAGATTCCTGGCTCGACTGCACAACGTCGGGGCGACGGTAAAAGCCGCGCCCCGTTTACGGCTCGACCCGCAAACTTATGGACAGGCGCCCTTGAAGTTCTTAAAAGACGGCCACTTTCTTCCGATGGAACTCGTCAGTCGGTTCGAAATGATCGCAAGCCAGATCTGCGCCGCCATTACGCCTCGCTTCGACGGCATTAATTACATTCTGCTGCATGGGGATTGTCACTCCGGAAATATTTTGTGGAATCGAGACGATCCATACTTTATCGATTTCGATGACATGCTCTATGCGCCCGCGGTGCAGGACGTCTGGATGCTCACCGGGGGAGACGACGACTACGGCAAAGAGCGTAGGCGGATTTTGCTCGAAGCCTACGAACAAATCAGAACTTTCGATATCACAACGCTGCAGCTCATTGAGCCGTTGCGCGCGCTGCGCATGATTCACTTTTCCGCGTGGATCGCACGCCGGTGGGAAGATTGCGCTTTCAAAATGGCCTTTCCTGACTTCGGTACGGAGCACTATTGGCAGGAGCAGATCGAAGCGCTCGCGCTGCAATTAGAAAAGGTGCAATACTTCACGACCGACCTCTACCATTGACGGGAGTCGTCACGATGCTCGGCGGAACAATGACCGAAGGAGGCGTGATTTCATGGCGAAGTTGGATTGGAGGCCGCTGAGGAAACCTGCATTCAGGCTCCTCGAACGGCCGAAGGGTTGAATGGTTTGAGCGAAAACGCTCTGATGGGCTTTTTAGCCGTGTCTATTTCTCAACGGCGTGAGCGACTTGAACATTATCTCTCTTCCTCCAGCCACTATTGCCTGTCCCCAGCCTCCGTGTACCACGTGGTATGGCGCTCCACCGGCAGCCGCTTGGCCATGGTCTTCTGTTCCGAGTATCCCAGGAAAATGCACGCCACCGGCCGTTCTTTCTCCGTGAGCCCCAGCACCGGTCCAACGAAGTTTTGGTCGATCCAATCGCCCGTGCTCGGATAGCTGCCCAGGCCGCGCGCGGTCGCCGCGAGCAACAGGTTCTCAATCGCGCACCAGCACGCCGCGTAATTCTCCTGATCGACAATTTTCTTGTCATCGCCCACCATGGAAACGATAATGATGACAGGCGACGAAAAACACTTCGCCCGCGCGAAATTAAGAGCGTCTTCGCTTACCGGTTCGCCCTTTTTCTCCGCGGCCCAACGCACCGCCGCCTGTCGGGCTGAGACCAGGCGCTCGCGCCCCTCCCCTGTAAAAACATGAAAACGCCAGGGATGGGTCAATTTGTGGTTGGGCGCCCAGTGCGCAGCGTCGAGGAGTTCCTCGATCCACTCCCGGGGAATCTCGGTGGGAAGGTACTCCTTCACCGAGCGGCGTGTTTTGATTGCGGTGAGCGCATCAGCGACAGGGCGCTCCGTTGTATTTGCCATCTATCCTACCTCCTAATCTTGTGCCGGCTTGGAAACACTTAAATTACTTTTTTTTTGTCGTCCGAGCAACATCGCCGACCCCACGGAGCTGTTGATCGTCTCTGCCTTGATCGGTCCGGGAGTGGCTTTAACTTTCGCGCGCAGCGGTGCCGCCTCGCAAAGTGCCAGATCGCACTCTCCGTCGGAATCAGAGTTTGCTCACCCTATCGTTCGGGAACGACGCGCTAAGAGCTCCATTTCATCGTTATCGTTTACTATGTCTCTCGATGCATTGCGTGTACCGCCCGGCGATAAGAATTCACATTTTTGCACGGCTGACGGCTAGATTGTCGGAACAACGGCTTGAGAACTATTCCGTTTACCAGACCGGCCAGGTTGGTGTGCGTTTTGCTTCTGTTCAACAACAGAAATCGCCGTCGTACTCGCCACGATTTCTATAAAACCTTAAGCGAGCCAAATAGAAATTCTACTCGAAGGCCATACCGATGAATGAGATGCTTTTAATTTTTTCTGCCGGAGTCGTAGCGGGAATGATTCTCGGAATTTTGATGGTCCATGACTGATTAGGAATCCGGATGGGACCGAACTATATCGGTATCCCCGCCGTTTTATTGCAATAAAGAATGTTTTTAGGCTTGGTGCCTGGTTTAACCTGGCGAATTCACGCGCGGGCGACTGCGCTCGCACAGCTAGTTTCAACCCTCCCTCTAAATTGCCTATTTCCGTTGCATTGTACCTATTGATCACGCCGGCATCACCTGCTGCACTCGCTCGGGCTCATCGCCGAGCCACGAGGGATTGGAAGCGGTGCCGTCGAAAATCGACGTTGTCTTGAACAGCTCGAATTCGCCGCGCACTGCCGCTTTTTTGGTCTTTGCCAGCAAGGATTTCACTTGGGCCTTGCTCATCGGCCGAAAAGTATATGCCGCCTCGAACGCCTGATCGAGAATTTCCATACTATCGACACCGGTGATGACCACCGATGTCGGCAAGTTCAGCGCATAGTGAAGACACTCTATCGCGGTCACGGTATTTGATTTCAGAATAATTCCGTTGGCCATACTTTTCATGCCGAGCACGCCGATTTTCTCTTTCAGGAGCTCGGGGAGTGCCAGTTTTTCGAAGCTCCGGTAATGGGCGTCCATGACGTTGAGCGGCATCTGTACCGTATCGAATCTGAACCCGTGTTGCTTGGCTACCTCGAGCATATAGAGGTGGATGCGCGGGTCCTTGTGACCGGTAAAGCCGATGTAGCGGAGCTTTCCCGCTTTGCGCGCCTCGCTGAGTGCGGCGTTGGCGCCTTCGCCATCGAAGATGCGGTGTGGATCTTCGTAGCGGAGGATCTCGTGGTGCTGCACCAAGTCGATGCAGTCGGTCTGCAGCCGGCGGAGGGACTCTTCCAATTGCCGCGCGGCTTCCTTTTTCGAGCGGCCGTCGATCTTGGTCATCAGGAATACTTTGCTCCGGTAGCCGTCGCGAAGCGCCTTGCCCATCCGGATCTCACTGGCGCCATCGTTGTAGTCCCAGCAGTTGTCCATGAAGTTGATGCCGCGATCGATTGCTTCACGAACGATCCGGATGCTCAGCTGTTCATCCAATTTTTTGAGACCGAGGTGCCAGCCTCCAAGACCGATGGCCGAAACTTGTTCTTTGGTGCTGCCGAGGACGCGGTACGGCATTTCGCCGTGCACTGTGCTTTTCGCCATGATCTTCTCCCTTTCTGAACTGCCCGTCTTGTTGTTCTTTCGACTCGGTTTCGTCGCGTGCCGAACTCATGCGCACGGCTCTCGGTCCAGTATTTCACCCGTACGATTGCCTTCAAGATGTTCCGTAGCGCTCTACTGCAACGTGTGTCCTTCGAAGTTCACGCGCCAAAAATAAAAAGCTTTCCCTAAACGCCCACTCATTCCGATCGGCCGCTCCCCGGCGCTCGAGACTCAAATTTGCTTGGCGATCCGCCAGAGCGCTTCCATTCGACCGATAAGATCTTCGGCGGTTTCCCCCGGCCGCAAAAATTGCGCGTAAATGGCGATCTCCGCTGCGCCGAGTTCCCG
>DATIEH010000019.1:0-9680 GCA_035455905.1 Binatia bacterium
TGCAATTGCGCGTGACGAGAACGCCGGGTTTAGGACCTGCTTGCTTAGGTCGGATTGAGAGGAGTCGAACATGCTGACCGCCGAAGAAAATGAATACTTGACTCGAGTTGGCCCGGGAACGCCCGCGGGCGAACTGTTGCGTCGTTACTGGCATCCCGTCGCGATCGCCGCCGATTTAACGCAGGAGAGTCCGACGAAGTTCGTGCGCATCCTTGGCGAGGATTTAGTATTGTTTGTAACACCCGAAGGCGAGGCGGGTCTGCTCAACGACCGGTGCGCGCATCGGGGCGCATCGCTGTCTTATGGTCGAGTCGAAGCGCGCGGCATCGCGTGCGCGTATCACGGCTGGCTTTATGACACGAAGGGCAATTGCCTGGAAACTCCCGCGGAGCCCGCCGGCAGTAGCTTTTGCCTTACGGTGAAGCAAAAGGCTTATCCAGTGCAAAAATTGGCGGGACTGTACTGGGCCTATCTCGGACCACAGCCAGCACCTATTATTCCGAAATACGATGTTTGGGCGCGAACCGACGGGTGGCATTGGCTTCGCGCTTTGCCGCAGCTCGACTGCAATTGGTTGCAGGCGATGGAAAATTCTGTCGACACGGCGCACCTGCATGTCCTCCATCAGGAGCTGGTAACCGATGGCTTCAAAGTTGAAAGCACGACTCGCGGTACCATAGACAATCTTGTCAAGTATGAAATGGAAGAGTTCGAACACGGCATCCTCAAGCGGCGCTATTTCAGAGACGGCAAAGTCGAAGAACATCCGCTGCTTTTTCCCACGGTTTTACGCCAGGCCAATCGCACGCAGATTCGTGTGCCTATCGATGATACGCATACATGGATCGTTTACGTTCACTTCGTGCCGGATACAGCAGACGCGCGGTCGAACAAAGACGAGGTGCCGGTCAGTTACCGAAAGCCCTTCAAAAATCCGCTCGGCGCCCGCCATCCTTTCACCAAGTTCCGCATGGACGAAGTCGATGCGCAAGATTTTATGGCGTGGGAAACTCAAGGACCGATCCTCGACCGCACTCGCGAAAGGCTGGCGGGGTCCGACCGCGGCGTTGTGATGTACCGTGAGATGCTCAAACGTGAGATTGAAAAAGTTCAAAGAGGGTTGGAGCCCATGAACGTCTTTCGCGATCCGAACCATCCGATCATCGATACCAACATGGATCGTTCGCTAGAAGTGGGCAGAGCGGGATCGGTGCGCTATCATCTGCCGCCGGCCGGATAGAGGACAGTCGGGTCATAGTCGTTTAAATCGTTTCAAGCCGTTCAAATCGATGCCCGTATCCGAGCCGTGCTCCGTCGACATGCTGGGTAGCAACGGCGAAGAGCAAACGTCATTCTGAGTGTTTCGGCCAAGCTCAGCGTAAGTACGCAAACCATTCCTGCGCTACTTTATTACGAACACGAGACCTTCGGCCATGTCTCAGGATGGCAGAATGTGAAACATGCGGAATGTGGAGAATAGTGTGAAACGTTTATTGCAATTATTCGAGTGCGGCGCTGCGGTTTTCTACCTGATTTTTCACTGCTGCGTTAGCAGCGCATTCGGTGCGCAAGCGAAGCCCACTTGGCAACTGGAGTGGGAGAAGACCATCGAAGCCGCCAAAAAAGAAGGCCAAGTTGCCGTGTACATCAGCGGTTATGAAGAGATTCTCCCCGAATTTCAGAAAGAGTTTCCGGACATCAAGGTGCAGCCGACGACGGGCCGAGGCTCTCAGGTGGGTCAGAAACTGCTTGCTGAACGGCGCGCGGAAAAATATCTGGCGGATGTGGTCAGCGCCGGCGGCGTGACGACTTACCAGCAACTTTTTCCAGCCAAGGTTTTCGACCCAATCAAGCCCGCTTTGCTCCTGCCGGAGATCACCGACGCTTCGAAGTGGTATCAAGGCAAGCATCATTACTCCGATCCGGAGAATCAGTACATCCTCGACTATGTCGGCACGGCGACCTACGGCTCGATCAGTTACAACACCAAGCTCGTCAACGTGAAGGATTTTAAGTCCTATTGGGATCTGCTCGCGCCGAAGTGGAAAGGCAAGATTATATCGCGCGACGTTCGCGTGCCGGGCACGGGCTCTGGCAATGCAAGGCTATTTTATTATCTGCCTGATGTCGGGCCGTCATTCATCAAAAAACTTTACGGCGAAATGGAGACAACGCTGTTTCGCGATTATCGCCAAGGGACCGACTGGCTCGCCGTCGGCAAGGCGGCAATTTGCTTTTTCTGCGAAGCCGATATTTCCAAGGCGCAGGGCCTGCCGGTAGATACCTTCGGGCCGGGCGTGTTCAAGGAAGGTGCCGGTTTAGTCACTCAATTCGGTACCCTTGGCTTGGTTAACCGCGCGCCCCATCCAAACGCCGCGAAAGTTTTTATCAACTGGCTGTTGTCGCGCGGAGGCCAAATGATGTTGCAAAAAATTATGCTGCCCACGGAAAATCCCGTGGACTCGCTGCGCATCGATATTCCCAAAGACGATGTCCCGGTGCTGCAGCGGCGCTTTGACAACGTAAAATATTTAGATACCAGCCGGCCGGAATGGCAGAATATGAAACCGATTCTGGATGTGATGAACGATGCGCTGAAGTCGGCGGGAAAAAATTAGGCTGAGTGTCGAGGGTCGAGATTGTACCTACCCAGTCGAGGGAAAGGAATCGCAACGAGGCGCACAGCTATTCTGCGTTCAAGCGGTTTCTGATCGTTTCAATGAATCACTCAATAATATGGTTCATAACAATTTTGTTCTGCTATGGGTTTGAAACCTTAGTCTTCGCTGCTGCGCAAACCAAGCCGGTATGGCAGCAGGAATGGGAGAAGACGGTTGAGCTGGCGAAGAAGGAAGCACAACTAACAGTTTATATCAGCGGTTATGAGGCGGTGCTGCCGTTTTTCGAGAAGGAATTTCCCGAGATTAAAGTCATCGCGGTGACTGCGCGGGGAAATCAGCTCGGTCAGCGCTTATTGAGCGAGCGGCGGGCCGAGAAGTATTTGGCCGATGTTGTAAGCTCCGGAGCCAATCCCAATTACCAAGTTTTCTATCCGGCGAAAGCGCTCACCTCGATCAAGGGCGCGCTTATCTTGCCCGAAGTCGTCGATCAAACGAAATGGTACCTTAACAAGCATCAATACTCGGATCCGGAATCGCAATACGTTTTTAATTACGTCGGCTCTGCGACCTACGGCGCGGTCAATTACAACTCTAAACTGGTCGACCTAAAAGAATTCAGGTCTTACTGGGACCTGCTGAATCCCAGGTGGAAGGGAAAAATCGAAGCGCGCGATATCCGGGAGGCTGGGCCCGGCGCAGGCAATACGCGATTCTTCTATTACCACTCAGACCTCGGTCCGCCGTTTATTCGCAAGCTCTTCGGCGAAATGGATACGACACTGTTTCGCGATTTTCGTCAGGGGCCGGATTGGCTGGCCACCGGAAAATTCTCCATCTGTTTTTTCTGTGATGTCGATGTGCTCAAGCAGCAGGGGTTGCCGGTCGATACTTTCGGGCCGCGCGTGTTCAAGGAAGGCGGCGGTCTCGTGCAGCAATTCGGGACGCTATCTTTTGTCGATCGCGCTCCTCATCCCAACGCCGCCAAGGTTTTCATCAATTGGCTTTTGTCGCGGCGCGGGCAAATCGCGCTGCAAAAAACCCAGGCGAACGCCGAAAGCCCGGCGGATTCGTTGCGAATCGATATTCCAAAAGATGACGTGCCGCTTCAGTCGCGGCGTCTCGACGGTATTAAATACCTCGACACGGGAAGGCCGGAGTGGATCGAGATGAAACCGATCCTCGATGTGGTCAATGAAACGTTGAAGGCTGCTGGTAAGAATTAGCGCACTGCTGGGCGAGTTTCTTTTCTGTTCCTTCTCCCTTTGGCAGAAGGTTAGGATGAGGGCGATTGAACTTCCGGACCCTCACCCTTTCCCTCTCCACTTTGTGGGCGAGGGAAATTTAATGGCGGAGGTAAGCGTCAATGTCCACTACTTCATCGCTGGCCTATAAAGATCTCCGCGGCTACATCGATGCGGTCGAGGGTATCGGAGAGTTGCGGGTCGTCAACGGCGCGGATTGGGATCTGGAGGTCGGCGCGATCACCGAGGTGGCGGCGCGTGCGCTCAACCCAAAGGTATTGTTGTTCGATGACGTCAAAGGTTATCCAAGCGGGTTCCGGGTGCTTACGAATCCCGTTTGTTCGGCGGCGACGACGGCGCTGGCCTTCGGCCTAGAGCCGAAACTCACCGGTCTAGAGATCATTCGTGCATGGAAAGAAAAGCTCGGCAGCCAAAAACCGCTGAAGCCGGTGGCAGTTTCCAATGGCCCGATTACGGAAAACCTCGACAGCGGCAACCAAGTTGATTTACTCAAATTTCCCACACCGCGTTGGCATGAGGCTGACGGCGGCCGGTACATTGGGACGGGATGCATGGTGATCATGCAGGATCCCGAAGAGAACTGGACCAACGTCGGTACCTATCGCGTTTGTGTTCACGACCACAATACCCTCGGTATCTGGATTTCGCCGGGCAAGCACGGACGTCTCATCCGGGAAAAATATTGGTCCCAGGGGAGGGCTTGTCCGGTCGTGATCAGTTTCGGCCAAGATCCGGTGTTGGCGAAAGTCGCGAGCTGGTACGAGCCTTGGGGGGTTTCCGAATTGGAAATCGCCGGATGGTTGTTTGGCGAACCGGTGAAATTCGTTCGCGGCGCGGAAACCGGTCTGCCAATACCCGCGAGTTCAGAGTTGGCAGTCGAAGGATATATCGTGTCTCCTAAAGAAGATAGCCGCGCCGAAGGACCGTTCGGCGAGTGGACGGGTTATTACGCATCGGGCACTCGCAACGAGCCAGTGGTCAAAGTCAAAAATGTTTTTTACCGAAATAATCCGATTATTCTCGGCATGCCGCCAGGCATCTCGGGAAAATCAGTCGCGCTCAGCGCGGCCAATGTCTGGCTCGCGCTGGAAAAGGCCGGTGTCACGGACGTTAAAGGCGTGTGGGAATATCAGACGCGTTACATCACCGTCATTTCCATTGAACAGAAATACGGCGGTCACGCCAAGCGGGCTGCCATGGCGATGCTCGGCTCGACCTACGGTTATCATCGCCGTTTTGTCATCGTCGTTGATGAAGATGTCGATCCCTCCAACATCGATGATGTTTTATGGGCCGTGGCCACCCGCTGCGATCCAGCGACTGCCATCAATATTATCAATGATGCGTGGAGCACGCCGCTCGATCCGCGCATCGCGCCGGACGCGCGAGCGGCGCGAAATTTCACCAATTCCGTCGCGATCGTCAACGCCTGCCGGCCTTATCACTGGAAAGATCAGTATGCGAAAACTTGCTATTTCTCTGAGGAAACGCGGCGACAGACGCTGGAGAAATGGAAGGACGTTTTGAGACTGGAGTGATGGAGTAATCGAATGGTGGAGTGCTGGGTGATGAAATATTACAAAAATCGATTATGCCTCGTGCCCGTGCTCATGGGCGTATTGATGATCGTCCAGCCAATATTGGTGTCTGCAGCTGTGCCGGAGTCTTGGAAAACGGAATGGGAGCAGACGCTGAGTGCCGCCAAGAAAGAAGGCGAAATCACGTTCTATGGCAGCCAGGGATACGAAAAGGTTTTCGAAGTGTTTCAAAAGAGGTATCCCGAGATCAAGGTCAATGCCGTTACGAACATGCGCGGGAGCGAGCATGGCGCACGGGTGATGACCGAGCGGCGCGCCGGAAAGTATCTAGTAGATCTATTTATCAATGGCGTCGTCACGCCTATTCAAGTTTATCTCAAGGCGAATATTCTCGAACCGATTCGGCCGGCGCTGATTCTTCCCGAGGTCACTGACGAGTCGAAATGGTGGGAAGGCAAGCATCATTACGCCGACCCCGACGGGCAATATATCTTCGTATTTCAAGGCAACGTTCACGGCGGCGAGAACGCTTACAACACGAAGTCGGTCAATCCCAAGGAGATCCACTCTTATTGGGATTTTGTCGAGCCGAAATGGAAGGGTAAAATCGTTGCCTACGATGTAAGCCGGGTCAGCACCATCGCACATTCCTTGCGTTTTCTGTATAACCATCCGGACCTCGGGCCGGAATTCATCAGACGATTTTTCGGCGAAATGGAAATTACCTATTCACGCGATGAGCGGCAGATGATCGACTGGCTCGGCGCCGGGAAGTTCCAAGTTGCGTTTTTTGTCACCGACATCGAAGACGCAGCGAAGCAGGGCTTGCCGGTCAAGTTTTTCGAGCCTGGTCAGTTCAAAGAGGGTGCGTTCGTCGGCCCGAGCCAAGGCGGCGTCAACCTCTTCAAGAACGCGCCGCATCCCAACGCCGCCAAAGTCGCCATCAACTGGCTTCTCTCACGGGAAGGACAAGACGCCTATCAGAAAATGTTCGCGCTACAGCACGATGTCAGGCAATCGATGCGCGAAGACATCTCCACGGACGTGATTCCGCCGACCTATCGACGGATCAAAGGCGTCAAATACATTTACTCCGGTCGACCGGAGTGGCTCGATATGGGGCCGGTGACCAAGCTCATTAAAGAAGCGCAGCAAAAGAACGCCAGCAAGTAGGGGAAGAAATGAAGCGTATCCAGATGCTGATCGGTATAGCCTCATTACTTTTTATTTTTTTTAAAAGTAACGGGCTCGCGGCACAGTCCGAGGCTTGGAAAACAGACTGGGAGAAAACCATTCAAGCCGCCAAAAAGGAAGGGCAACTCACGCTTTATGGCAGTCCTGATTTCGAGGGATTGTTTGGCGAGTTTCACAAGAAATATCCAGAGATAAAAATCACTGGTGTGTTCAACCGCGGCGCCGACGTGGCGAAGCGCCTCATGGCGGAGCGACGCGGAGACAAATACCTCGCGGATCTTTATGTTAACGGCATGACCACGGGCTATAACGTATTTTACAAAGCCAAGGCGCTCGATCCGATCCCGCCGCAATTGATTCTCCCGGAGGTGACCGACACTTCCAAATGGTGGCGCGGTAAGCTCCATTACGTCGATCCGGAAAACCAGTACTTGCTCAATATCAATGGCGAGAATCGCATGGTGGTTGCTTACAATACGAAGCTCGTGAATCCTGCGGAGATCAAGTCGTATTGGGATCTGCTCAACCCGAAGTGGAAGGGGAAAATCGTTGCTTATGATCCGACGCTCGGCGGATCCGGCGACGCGATGCGGTTTTTTTATCATAACAAGAGCCTCGGCCCGGAGTTCATCCGGCGTATTCTTCTCGAAACCGATATCGTCATCAGCACGGACACTCGCCAGATGGGCGACTGGCTGGCCGGAGGGAAGTTTGCGCTATCGATATTCGGACCGGTTTCGCGAATGGATTTGGATTTGATGCAGATGCAGGGACTGCCGGTGGATTGGTTCAAACCCGACCAGTTAAAAGAAGGCACGTACATCACCGGCGGTTCCGGAGGCGTTGCGTTGATCAACAGGGCGCCCCATCCGAACGCCGCGAAGGTCGGGCTTAACTGGCTTCTTTCACGGGAAGGGCAGATCGCTTACCAACGCTTGTTCACACAGGGCAATGACGGGCCGGATTCGCTGCGCATCGATATACCAAAAGACAAAGTACCACGCGGCAATCGCCGGCCGGACGGAGACGAGAACCGCTACCCGTTTGTCGATCGGGCTGAATGGATGGATCAGGCGCCGATCACGAAATTCGTGAAGGAAGTGTTGGAGCAACGGAAAAAGTAAAGACGTGAGGCGTCAGGCGTGAAGCGTGAGTGGAAAAGACCACGGCAGCGTCGATGGATTGCCAGCATAGTCACCACGTCTTGGATGTTGTTCTTCGTCGCTTTAGCTAACTCTGCGGAACAGCCGAACTGGAAGCAAGACTGGACGCGGGTAATCGAGGCGGCAAAACAGGAAGGACAGCTTTCGCTTTATGGAGGCCAGGAGATTACGCACCCGGATATTATCGCCGGATTCAACAAAGATTTTCCTTTTATCAAGGTGAGCTCGGCCAGCGGACGGGCGGCCGATATGATGACGCGCATTGTCGCGGAGCGGCGCGCTGATAGATATCTCGCCGATCTTACCGCCAGCGGTCCGAACGGGCCGCGCATGCTCTATCTCAACAAGATTCTCGATCCGATCGCGCCGACATTCATTCTTCCCGAAGTGAGCGACCCGAGCAAGTGGTACGGCGGGAGGCATTGGTATGCCGATCCGGAAAACAAATATATCTTCATGTTCGAAGGCACCATCGTGAGCACGGGACTTTCGATCAATACCAAGCTTGTGAGCGCGGAGGAGATCAAGTCCTATTGGGATTTGCTTCAGCCCAAATGGAGAGGAAAGCTTCTCGGTCAGGACCCGCGCGGCGCGGCTTTGTCGACACCGGTGTTAATTCTTTATCACCGCGCCGGTGTGGGAGCGCAGTTTCTGCGCCGGCTTTACACCGAAACCGATATCACCCTCTTCCGCGACCGCCGGCAGGGAACCAACTGGCTTGCGACCGGGAAATTTCCCGTTTGTCATTTATGCCGCGACATTGACAAGGCAGCGAAACAGGGATTGCCGGTTGAAGATATTTCACCGGACAAATTAAAGGAGGGCGGAACCATCGGTGGCGGTGGCAGCAGCGTTTTGGCGCTGATCAATCGCGCGCCGCATCCCAATGCGGCCAAGCTGTTTATCAACTGGTATCTTTCTCGGCAAGGACAGGCGCTATGGCAGCAGGTGATGAACGTCAAGGAAGTGGAAGCATCGGATTCGATGCGCGTCGACATCGCGAAGGACGACGTGCTGCCCGATGGCAAGCGGACTCTTGGACGGGAGTATCAGGTGATCGGTTTTCTCGATCCTGAGCCGGTGCAGAAATTGTTGCAGGAGATTTTGAAATAGAGGATACATTCAATTCACCACGAAGCGACTCATGCTGAAATCTGTACGATGCTGCCCGAGTTCGTCACCGAACATTTTAATCGCGGGTCCAGTCTGAATTTCGCCTGGATTCCCGCCAAAAGCATGCGGGAATGACCGAACTGAGGCGCCACTCTCGGAGGAAAACTTCCTGGAAACCGTGCTGTTCCAATTGTCATTTCGAGGCCAAAGCGAGAAATCTTTCTTCGTGGACCAGCGAGAATACAAGATCTCTCGATGAAGCTGTCTGCATTGTCGGCTCCCGCTAGGCGCGAGACGTTAAATTAGGAGAAAAGATATGGCAGAAGACAAGACTATGGAAATACGCGGGTTGTTCCGTTCGCATTCCCATCTGCCGATCTGGGAGGTGATGGAAAAAGCGGGGATTTGGCAGCAGAACGGGCTCAAAGTCAGCTTCGAATTTTGCGACAGCTCGGAAGCCGCAGAAAAGGCCCTGTTCGGAGGCGACGTCGATTTCGTCTCGGGTAATCACATTTCCCCTTATCTGCTGGTGAAGCGCGGTAAGCCGATCGTTTGTCTCACTTCTCCTTCGAACACCACCAACGATCGGCTGGTGACGAATTTCCCGATCAACGATGTCTCCGAGTTGCGCGGAAAAAAAATCGGCGACACGACCCTGGTGGATTCCATCGGCGGGTACCATCACCCGCGCGGCAATCATATGCTCTACGTGATGCGCGGTGGACTCAAACTGGATGACGTCGAATGGATCGAACTGTCGGAGTCGAATGACGAATTCAAGGCAATGCA
>DATIEH010000020.1:0-2446 GCA_035455905.1 Binatia bacterium
TGGCCTCGGCATCGGCGCGCCACTTCGCGCGACGGGCCCTGTGTTTTTCCGCGAGCTCTTTCCGGCGCGTTTCAAAAGCGGTTTTCTTCTTATCATCATTGCCGAGCAGTTCGCGGCACAGGCGCGTCAATTCCGGCACCGCGACCGCGGTATCCGCACTCATCGGAACATCGACCGGCTGCAACGCTTGGTAATCGTTCGCCCACGAATGAACCAGCATGTCATTCATCGAAATGCTGGCAATTTTCACCGACGGTGAAGTCACGTACTCGCAGTTGCGCGTCTGCTTGCTGACGGTCGTCAGCGAGCCGAACAAGTCGGCCACATCGAGAGCTAAAATAAAGTCTGCCCGTTGGAGAATTTCACGGGCGCCATCGGTCACGTCTAAAAAATGCGTCGATGGGAAGTTGCAGCGCCCCCCTTTGTCGACCACTGGAACCGCGAGCAGTTCCGCGAGCTCGATCAACGCCGGCACAGTTTTGGGATTGCGCCCAAGGGTATCGGCGATGATCAACGGAGTCTGCGCATTGAGCAGCATTTCGGCCGCACGCCGCAGCGCCTCCAGGTTCGCCTGCATCGGCGCGGGAGCCGCGTAACGATTGACGTCGGGAATATCGAAGGGAGCGGTGAGCGCGTCTTCCTGAATATCAGCGTCGTAATTGATGTAGACGGGCGCCGTCGGCTCGGTGGTGGCGATGCGATATCCCCGGATAAATGAATCCGGCACATCGGCCAAGGAATACGGCTGGTCGTCCCATTTCGTGTAGTCGCGCACCTGATTGCCTTGGACCAGAGCCGTGTGAATCCAATCGATGCGCGGCCGGCGCCGCTTCGAATTCATCGGCCCCGTGCCGCCGAGCACCATCATCGGCACTCGATCGATGTAGGCATTGAAGATCGCCATACTCGCATGCTGCAAACCAACCATGTTATGCACGATCGCGATCATCGGTTTGTTTTTCGCTTTGGCGTAGCCGTGTGCCACCGCGACGGAAATCTCTTCGTGATGGCAAAAAATCACTTCCGGCTTATAGTTGCCACCGTAATTGACGATAGAATCATGAATGCCGCGAAAGGTCGCGCCGGGGTTGAACGCAGCGTACTCGATATCAAAGGCTTTCATTAAATCGACCACGACATCCGAGCCGTACTGAGGCTGTTTCTTTTCCACACGGGACACGGGTTAATCCTCCCTCAATTTCATGTTCTGCAATGCATACCAACAATCCAGATTGATGGCCAGAGCTCGGTTAGGAATTCTCTTTTTCCGGCGCGCTGCGGAGTAATCCCATGTCGTAGAAGCGCTCCAAGGTCTCGAAGAGTTCACCTTCGCGTGCGCCGCTGGTGGATGCTTCGCGGCGCGGCAATGCGGCGATCGCCTCGAGCACTTTTTGCGCCGCGGGCGCCATAAAAGATCTCATGCCGAAATGATTGAACGTCCGCTTAAGCTCGTCCATTTCCTCGGCGCGCCGACCCGCGTGAATGCTCAAACCGACAATGCTCGAAGCAACTTTGCCCAACAAACCGGGAAAGCTCTCATCATACTGCGCGCGAATCTCCTCTAGTAAGCCAAAGCGCCGCGCGCCCATCAAAAGCTCACAGAAAAGGCCCTGCAGTCCCTTCGTCAGTCCGGCGTAAACCACCTTGAACGCGGAAGCCTGACTCGTGCTCGCGCCGAGAACCTTCACCGGAATATTGAATTTCTCCAGCATCTGCAGGTGGTTCGCTTCCGGCCCGGAAACATAGACAATCGTGCCCTTTCCCATTCTTGCCGCAGAGCCAATGATGCAGCCATCGACGAAGCTTACCCCTGCCGGCTGCAAGTTCTTGGCGATCTCCTCTGCGGTCATTGGCGAAATCGCGTTCGCGTCGAGGAAGATAAGATTTTTTCGCCCAGCGGTTTTTACCGCCTCGGCGACTTTTTTTGCGACGTCGATTGCCGCCGACGGCACGACAATCGAAACGATCAAGTCAGATTGGCGGACCAGATCTGTCAGTGAGCCCAGTGATTTGACCCCGGCGTTTTCGCCGCGTTTGCGGCTCACCTCGCCGCGGTCCTTATCATAGGTCAAGACTTCCACTCCATGGCCCTTGAGCAGTTTAGCCCAGTGAAAGCCCATTTCGCCGATGCTCATGATAGCGATGTTTTCGAAAGCCACTGTTTTCTCCTTATGTCGAATACAAATCAGCTAAATGAAATCGTCCGGCAGCGCGGGACTCCTCTATGACATGTTGGCCGATTTTTTTAAAGCCGCTACCGTGCCACTGCCCCGACACCGGACGAAGCGCTCACGAAAGCAATCGCCAATACCAGAAGTAGTATACGAATACGGCAAGCCATCACGCAGAGCTCCTTTACCGAATACTCGTTTTCAGGCGTACTATTCGCCTTCAGTATCCAAGGCGGCTTTGAGACGGCGCTGGCCCACCGCCTGTGCTAAAGACT
>DATIEH010000021.1:0-13340 GCA_035455905.1 Binatia bacterium
GATCACGCCATGAACGAACCGTTTCAGCAGTACGGAAATCATCTGGCTCTGCTGAATGTAACGTAGAGTTTCTCGCTTGTCATGCGAGCGTCGCGGAATTTGGGCCGCAACGCAGAAAAAGTTGCATCACGAAGCGCACGAAGGACTCGGTGAAAAAACTGAATTATCCTTGCTCGACATGACAACGATTCGCCATTCCGTGCGGACATCGTACCCGAGCGTTTTTACTCTCAGTGGGGGGAGCATAAGCTCATGATCATTTCGTAATAACGGAAAGGCGAGCTTTTGCTGAAAATGCTTGTGTCGTTAACCCATCTGATTCGCGGAATACTGTTCCAGCTTTTTTTCCAGCCATCGGGTGTTGACGGCACCCGCGCGGTATTCGGGATCGGCGATGACGGTTTTTAAAAAAGGAACCAAAGTGTCGATGCCGCTCACGTGAAACTGATCGAGGGCTTGATAGGTTTGGTCCGCGGTCCGTTGGCGTGTGTCGGCGTGAACGATCAGCTTGGCGAGCAGCGAGTCATAATAGGGCGGAACGAAGTAGCCTGGAAAACAATGAGTGTCGACGCGAATTCCGGGTCCGTGCGGTTCCTGCCAATCGATGATATGCCCCGGACAGGGTCGAAATCCATGTTGCGGCGATTCCGCGTTGATTCGGCATTCGATCGCGTGCCCGGCGAATTTGATGTCGGATTGCCTGAACGGCAGGGTTTCGCCGCGCGCAATGCGCAACTGTTGCGCGACTAGATCGACACCGGTGATCATTTCTGTTACCGGGTGCTCGACCTGGATCCGCGTGTTCATTTCCAGAAAATAAAACTCCGCGCTGTCGTTATCGTAGATAAATTCGATCGTGCCTGCACTGCGATAACCGATGCTCCGGGCCAGGGTCGCCGCAGCATTGCAGATTTTGGTGCGAACTTCCGGAGGCACGGCGTAGGCTGGCGCTTCTTCGATGATCTTTTGGTGCCGCCGCTGCAACGAACAATCACGCTCGCCGAGATGAATCACATTGCCATGAGAATCGCCGAGGATCTGGACTTCAATGTGACGGGCGTTACCGACGTATTTTTCCATGTAAAGCGTATCGTTTCCGAACGCGGACCGCGCTTCGGCGGCAGCCGTGCGAAAGGTGTTCTCGATTTCGTCTTTGTTCCACACCAGCTTGATGCCGCGCCCGCCGCCACCTGCGGAGGCTTTCAACAACAGCGGATAGCCGATTCCTTCGGCAAGCTGCGCGGCTTGATGGGGATTTTTCGCGTGATCGGAGCCGGGCACAAGCGGTACACCGGCAGAGCGGGCAATTTTGCGGGCTTCGAGCTTATCGCCCATCTGCATAATGTTTTGGGCGCTCGGACCGACGAAGGTGATGCCATTTTCGGCGCAGGCTTGCGCTAAGCTAGCTCGCTCCGAAAGAAAACCATAACCCGGATGAAGCGCGTCACAGCCGGTGCCCTGTGCGGCAGCAATAAGGTTTTCTACTTTCAAATAGCTGTCGGTGGAGCGCGCCGGGCCGATGCACACGGCGCGCTTCGCTAGCCGCGCCGCCATACTTTCGCGGTCCGCTTCCGAAACCGCGGCAACCGTTTCGATGCCGAGGCTCTGGCAGGCGCGGATAATGCGAACGGCAATCTCGCCGCGGTTGGCGACCAAAACTCGGGTAACGGTCATGAACGCTCCTGAACCAAGAAAAGCGACGAGTAATTTTTTAAATAGCGAAAAGAAACTCGTCCCTTGTCGAGAACGAAAGGGATTTATGGTTTGACGATGAACAGCGTCTGCCCGAATTCGACGAATTGGCCGTTCTGGGCAACGACTTCAACGATGGTTCCACTGACCGCGGCGCGCACGCTGTTAAACACTTTCATGACTTCGATCAGACCGACGGTAGTGTCTTCGGTGATCTGTTGGCCAACTTTGACGAAAGGCGGCGCGCCGGGCTCAGGTGCGACGTAAAAGGTTCCCAGAAGCGGCGCGGTGATCGGTAGCATGCCTTCCGGAATCGCTGCGGGCTTTGCGGCTGCCGTGCCTGCAGCGGCTGGTGTCGGCTGCGGCTTTGGCGATGCGACTGCTGGACCGGCTGAAGCGGAGGCGGTTTGTGAGCCAAGGGCGCCGATCGGAATGGGATCACCCTTGCTGACGGTGATTTTGAGCTCGCCGACTTCGAGTTGAAAATAGTCGAATTTCGATTCATCGATCAACTTTAATATATGCAGCACATCATCTTCGCTGAGTTCCATTTCGGTCGCCTTCCTCGAGGTGATTTCTTTTACTCCTTATGCGATTTCACCGGGCTTGGCAAATTGCAGAAGCAAAAATGCCGTGCGCTAGCGGTCTCCAAACGGCTTACGGATTACTTCGGCGCTGGTTTGACATTCCTTAGATCCATCCGCGCCATCGAATTATATTCGAGTCCGGTAAATTTCGGGCTCAGCAAGGTCGCTTCGGTGGTCCAGAAGAGCGGCACAATCGCGACATCGGTCTCGGTAAGCATTTTTTGCGCTTGATCGTAAAGTCTAATGCGCTTTTTTTCGTCTTGCTCGGCAGCGGCCTGCTCCAACAATTCGTCGTAGCGGGGATTTTTCCAGCGCCCATGATTGTTGCCGCTGTTCGAAGTAAACAGCTTCATGAAGTTATCAGGATCGGGATAGTCGGCGCCCCAGCCGGCGCGATGCACGACAAAAGGATCGGTTTGCAGCTTTTTTAAATAAACTTTCCATTCCTGGTTTTCAATCTTGACGATGACGTTGAGATTTTTCTGCCACATTCCCTGAACCGCCTCAGCGACGAGCTTGTGATCATCCTGAGTATTATAGCCCAGCACAATCGGCGGCAGCCCCTTACCCTCGGGGTATCCGGCGTCCGCTAACAATTTGCGCGCTTCGGAAGGATTGAACGCTAACCCGATCTCCGGGTTGTGCGCGAGCATACCCGGAGGAATCCAGGAGGTTCCCGGCACCGCGCGGCCTTGAAGGATCTTCGGAAAGACCGTCCGGTCAATGGCGAGTGCAAACGCCTTGCGCAATTTTGGATTGTCGAATGGCTTTCGGTCCACAGCAAAGCCGTAGTATTCACCGCGTAGCTGCGGCACGACTTTATAGCCGGGCATCTTCGCCAAGCGCGGTTTGTCGAGAGTCGGAATGCTGTGTGATTCATCCATGAAATCCAGGCTGCCCTGCTCATACATGGCGACGGCTGTGGTTTTTTCATTCACCATGTACATCGTGACTTTGTCGATTGCGGGTTTGCCGCGGAAAAATTTTGGATTGGCGCTAAGCTCGATCTCATTCTCGTGCTTCCATGAGGTTAGAAGAAACGCCCCATTGGTGACGATATTCCCCGGCTCGGTCCAGCGGTTGGCGAACTTGTCGATAAGATCTTGCCGCTGCGGATACGTCACTTCGAAGGTGGTAATCGCCAAAAAATAAGAGGCCGGGTGGCGTAATGTGACAATCAAGGTTTGATCGTCTTGTGCCTGCACGCCAACGGCCGCCGAGTCCTTTAACTTTCCTTCGGCAAAATCCTGAGCATTCGCAATATCAAAAAGGATGTAAGCATATTGCGATGCCGTGTTGGGGTTGAGCAGCCGCTTCCACGAGTATTCGAAGTCGTGCGCGCGAACTTTTTTGCCGTCGCTCCACAGCACGTCATCGCGCAGATGAAAAACAATCTTCTTCCCTCCGTCGAGAACATCCCACGATTTGGCGATCACCGGGGCGGGCTTGAGATTCTTGTCGAACTCCGTAAGCCCGACCATCAGATTGGAAATGACGTTGAACGAGACGTGATCCGTCGCTAGCGACCAGTCGAGACTTGGCGGCTCAGTACCTAAATTGACGCGGAAGCGAACGTCGCCCGATTGCGACGCGCCTCGGCAGCCGATCAAAAGCAATGCAATAGCGAGGGCGAAAAGCCAAGCGGTGGCTGGGAATTTTTGCAGTCGGGGCAAAGATCTATCTGTCTTGCTTGTACTGGTGTTAGCCGGTATTAGTACCGCAATAATATAGCGCCTTCAAGAAAGGTACGGCGAGCGATGGATGCAAAAGAATTGTTGATGAGCACGGTTGTTATCGAAGGGCATCGCGATGTTTACGAACAGCTCTATCGAAGTTCGATTGGTGAAAAATCGCCGATCCGGGACGCCGTTGCGCCGCGGCTCATTCGCGACGGCATCAATATGACCGTCTACGCGATCAGCGGCGATTCTTACTCGCATTCGCAAAATACCGGCCGTTATCTCGAAACCGCATTGGACCAAATCGATCAATTCCTCGAAGAAGCGCCCCGCTCCGAAGGCATGATTCAAATGGTCAAGACTCGTGGCGACTTGCCCGAACGAGTCGAACCCGGCAGCGTCAAATTCCTGCTGCATTTCGAAGGCTGTATGCCGCTGCGCGGCAGCATTCACAATCTGAGAAACTTTTATCGTTTGGGGCTGCGTTCGCTGCAGCCGGTGTGGAATTTTCGTAATGAGCTCGGCGACGGCGTGTGGGAAAACCGCACCGGCGGGGGACTGACGAATTTCGGCGTCGAGGTCATCAAAGAAGCAAACCGGCTGGGCATGATCGTGGACCTCTCGCACATGAACCGGGAAGGATTTTTTCAGGCGCTCGACGCCGCGACTGCGCCCCTGATCGTCAGTCACGCAAACGCCTGCGGTATGCTCGACAACGCGCGCAATCTCGCCGACGATCAGATCAAGGCGATCGCAAATCAAGGCGGTCTGGTCGGCATCCTGGCGCTTCCAGAGCGTGTCGGTAAGGGCGAAGTCGGGATCGAGGACATGCTCAAGCACATGGATTACATGGTCAAGCTTGTTGGCATCGAGCATTTAGCTCTTGGCATGGACTTCGTGAAATACGACGGACCGCGCACGCTCAAGGACCGCCACCACCCGCTGCACAAAGATCCGCTGATCAAAGGTTTCGAGGAAATCGAAGATCTGCCCAACTTGATCGACGGCTTACAGCGCCACGGCTATAAGGACGAGGAGATCAAGCTCATTCTCGGTGGGAATTACCTGCGCGTTCTAAAAACTATTCTACCGGAACAGTCGGTGATTTAAGCCGGCCCGGCCGGTGGATGCTAGACAAGATGTGTCGGGCCGCACGACTCTCATTCCGAGGAGCAAAGCGACGTGAATCTCTTCCGGAAAGATCCCACATGCGACGATCGGAATGACAACCATTGCTTAACTCTGAACACGCGAATCAACCGCATATGACAAACTCTCATCGTTCATGAGTATCGGTATCTCCGTCCCGCGCGTTGACGGGATCGAAAAAGTCACCGGCGCGGCCAAGTTCACCGGTGATCTCGCGATCCCGGGAATGCTCGAGGCCAAAGTGCTGCGTAGCCCGGTGCCGCATGCACTCATTGATTCCATCGATATCAGCAAAGCACAGTCGCGATCCGGAGTTGTCGCGATTCTGACCCGCGATGACCTGACGGATATCGATCCGTATTACGGCAATTGCTTACGGGATCGCGCCGTCGTGGCGACCGACAAAGTGCGTTTTGTGGGCGAACCGGTCGCGGTTGTGGCAGCTGAAGACGGCTTGCAAGCCGAAGAGGCCTTATCGCTGATCGACGTGCAGTATCGCGAGTTGCCTTGTGTTGCCGATATCGATGCCGCACTTGCGGAAGGCGCGCCGCTGCTGCACGAGCGCCAGTCTGGCGCGGGGGAGTTTCACGAGGTAGCGGGCGTCGGTGAAAACTTCGGCGGGAACATTTGTCACCTCGAGCATTTCGTGAAGGGCGATCCCGATCGAGCTTTTGCCGATGCAGAAGAGATCGTCGAGGAGATCTTTACGTTTCCAATGGTCTTTCAATACGCGATGGAGCCTCACAGTGCGATTGCGCGCGTGAGCGCCGGCGGTATTACGCTGTGGAGTTCGTCGGCGCATCCTTTTTTGGTGCGCTCCGAGCTTGCACACATGTTCGGGCTGCCGCACGCGAAAGTCGAAGTCAACGTGCCGTTCGTCGGCGGTGCCTACGGTAGTAAATCCTATTTCAAGATCGAGCCACTCGCGGTAGCAATCGCGCGCAAGACCGGTGGCAGAGCTGTGCGGCTCCTGCAAAGCGTCGAGGAAGCGATGCTAACCACCCGACGCCATTCCGCACGAATACGAATCAAGACGGGCGTCAAGCGGGATGGAACCTTGGTCGGGCGCGAGGCCGAGGTCTTGATGGACACCGGCGCCTACGCCGATAACGGACCGCGCGTAGCGAAGCGCGCCATCAGCAGAATGATCGGACCCTACAAGCTGGCTCACTGCAAAGTCGACGTTCTCGCGCTCTATACGAATACAGTTCCCGCCGGTTCGATGCGGTCCATTGGCGGGCCGCAGACGATCTGGGCCCTTGAATCCCACATGGATTCCATCGCCGCTCGGCTTCGTATGGATCCGCTAGAATATCGCCGGCGTCAATTGCTCGATCGTGGTGAAGTGCTCAAACCCGGATCAACGCCCGTGGACGCCGACTTGCGGATGGGTGTGGAAGTGGCGGTTGAGCCATTGTCCGGGCGAAGTTCTCGACGGACCGCGCGAAATGGCGTCGGGTTGGCGCTCGGAGTTTCGGATTCCGAAGCCATGCCCGTATCGGTGGCGCTGGTGCGCTTACTCGCTGATGGCAGTGTGGTTTTGCTTGCCGGGACGACCGAGGTTGGTCAGGGAGCACGGACGATTCTTTGCCAAATCGTCGCACAGGAGCTGAGTGTTCCGGTGGCGAGCGTCACCATGCGCGAAACCGAAACTCGAACAACGCCCTTCGATCGCTCCACAGGGGCAAGCCGTTCGACCACCGTGATGGGAAGCGCCGTCAAGGCAGCTGCGCTCGATCTGCGCCGTCAGTTGATCGAAGCTGCGGTGGAAATATTCAAAGCCAATGCGCGCACAATTACGTTATCGAACGGCCAAGCAGTAGCCGGCGACAAACAGATGAGTTACGGCCAGATCGTCAGCGCTTTTTTTGGTATGCCTGGCGGAGAACTGATCGGCCGCGGCTACATGCGACCTGACGGTACGCTCGGCAAGAGCTTACCGCTTTTTTGGGAAACTGGGATGGGCAGCGCCGAAATTGCAGTGGATGAGGAAACGGGCGCGATCCGAGTGGAAAGATACGTTACCGTTGCGGATGTCGGCCGGGCGCTTAATCCGATTCAAGCGGAAGGACAAGATGAAGGCGCAGCGATTCAGGGCCTGGGCAATACTCTTTTTGAAGCTCTGGAATACGAAAACGGCCAACCGCTGAATGCCAGCCTGGTCGATTACCGTGTCCCGCGCTTTACTGATTTACCGGCGATTTTTACTTCAGCATTGGTTGAGAACTCTGACGGCCCCGGTCCTTACGGTGCGAAGGGGATGGGTGAATCGGGAATCGTTTCTGTGGCGCCCGCGGTCGGAAACGCGCTTTTCAATGCCACTGGCGTACGCATTCGCGATTTACCACTTACACCGGAGCGGGTGTGGAGAGCCTTACGTGATCCCAGACGTGCGCGGTGTTAACAACACGATTCAGAAAATGCTTGGACAGCGCAATGGGGTTGTGCACGGAGGAAGTTTGATGCGAGTTGCTTTTTTTTCAGTGTTGCTTGCGGTGATCGGTGCTGGCGTTCTCGCCCACGCCGAACCTCTTCGCGTCGGCATCCCCGGGTTGAGCGCTGAGTTCGCGCCGGTCTGGGCAGCCAACGACCGAGGCTTTTTAAAAAAGTACGGCTTCGAAAGCGAAATCATTGCCATGCAAGGAGGGACTCAACTCGCGCAGGCAGTTATCGGCGGAAGTATTCCGATTGCGGTGATGGGCGGAGCGTATCTAAGTGCGGCGGTTCGCGGAGCAGATCTGGTGATGATTGCGACCCACATGGACAAGCTGCCTTATACACTGATCGTAAAGCCTAACCTCAAGCGAGTCGAAGACCTCAAGGGAAGTAGGCTGGCGATCAGCCGATTTGGCTCGTCGAGCGATGCCGGGTTGCGTTTGGCGCTGCAAAAACTCGGCGTCAATCCGGAAAAGGAGGTCACCATTCTCCAGGTCGGCGGGCAAACCGAGCGCTTCACCGCGCTCAAGGCCAACACCGTCGACGGAACTGTGGTCATACCGCCGTTGAGCGGTGCCGCGCAGCGCCTTGGCTATAATGCCCTGATCAATATGAACAAGCTGGGAATTCCTTACCCCCAGGAAGGTGTCGTGGTAAGCCGTCAGTTGCTCGCGAGCCGCCGCGAGACGGTGACGCGATTTCTCAAGGCCTACATCGAAGGGGTAAAAGAATTGAAGAACGATAAGGAATTTGCCATCGGTATTTTAGCCAAGCATCTCCGGATGGACCTTAAAAAAGACCGCGAAGCTCTGGAGGACAGCTTTCAGGAAGTCGTCATCGAGCAAATGCAAAAAGTTCCCGGCATCAATATCGAGGCGATCAAAGTGGGCCTCGATTTGCTCGGCAAAGACAAACCGCCAACGGCATCGAACAATCCACGCGATTATGTGGACGGCAGTCTGATGCAGGAGTTGGTGAAGAGCGGATTCATCGATCAGCTCTATAAGTGAGCTGGCGGACGCGCCCGACACGAGAAGTTTTGCCCGCTCGAGCATTCATTATGAAGTTCTGCCTGCAGCTCAATCCGCAAGTCTCGATTGAAAAGCCGGGTGCGTCATTGATGTTGACTTTGGTCGAACAGGTGCGCGTCGCGGATGCGGTGGGCTTCGACGCATTTTCGATGGGCGACCATTACAACATTCCCGGGTTGCAGCGACTGAACCAGGTGCCGGCGCTGGCGCGTTTGTGTGCGGAAGTGAAGCACTGTTCCGTAGGCACCGCCGTCATGCTTCTTGGCCTGCGCCATCCCGTGACTGTTGCGAGTGAGTTGGCGAGTCTCGACGTGCTCAACGACGGTAAATCTTTCGCTGCGTTTGGCCTCGGGTATCGCGAAGAAGAACTGAACGCATTCAACCTGACTAAAACTCAGCGCTACCGGCGATTCGTTGAAGGCGTGGAGATCGTCAAAAAACTTTGGACCGAGGACAACGTGAGCTTCGAAGGAAAAGCCTTCCGGCTCAAGAATGTCACTGTCGATCCCAAGCCTCTACAAAAACCGCGGCCGCCGATCTGGATCGCGGCCAACACCGACGCGGCCGTAAGGCGTGCGGCTTCCATCGGCGATGGTTGGCTGATCGGTCCCCATTCCGCCATCATGGAGTTGGAAAGACAGGTGCAATTGTGCCGCAGCGCCTGGGAGAATGCCGGCAAGTCGGGCGCCCCGGCGCTACCGATCATCCGCGAGACCTTCGTTGCGGCGAGCAAAAAAGACGCCGTGGAGAAAGCGCGCCCCTGTCTCGAGCAGCTTTATCGAGCTATCTATATCAAATGGAAACAGAACGAGGCGATGAACGATCCGAAGGAGCTGAGCTGGGCGTTCGACAAGCTTGCAAATGGCCGGTTCATTCTCGGGTCGCCCTCGGAATGTATCGATCAGATTCGCGAGTATGAAAACCGCCTCGGGATTTCTTACCTGCTGCCCCGTTTCGATTGGACGCCGGGTTTACCGCAAGAGGAGATTCTCGCTTCGATGCGGCTATTCGGCGAAAAAGTTATTCAGAAGCTATAATCCTCAAGGAGGTCGGTAATGAAACGATTCGCGCTATCGCTGGCTTTGAGTTTACTCCTGGCCGGGCTGGTTCCCGGGATTGGCTCTGCCAAAATAATCGTCGGTCTTTCTTCCGTCAACGTCGCATTTTTGCCCGTGTACGTGACCGAAGCCAAAGGATTTTTCAAGGATGAGGGCCTCGATGTTCTGCTTGTACTGTTCAACGCGGGCGCGACCAATTTGCAAGCGCTGATCGGCGGGGATGTGCAGATCATGGGTAGTGCTTTTGTCGAAACCGTCGGCGGGCACGCTGCGGGTATCGACGTGAAGAATTTTTGGGGCATCTGTAATCTCATGCCGTTTCAGCTTTACTCTCAACCGGACTTCAAATCGATGAAGCAGGCGAAAGGCAAGCGGTTTGCCATCAGCCGTTTCGGTTCGCTCACGGATTTCCTGACGCGCGCGACTCTGCGGCATTTCGGCGTCGACGAAAAGGAAGTGACGATTCTCCAGATCGGCAGCACCCCGGCGCGCTTTGCAGCCTTGAGCGCCAAAGGCGTCGATGCTTCGGTCGTATGGTTTCCGGTGACTGAAATCGCCAAGTCTCAAGGATTCAATAAGCTTCTCGATCTCAAAGATATATTTCCGCAGTGGCCGTATGAAACCTTTGCTGCGCGCGAATCGTACCTAAGCAAAGAAAAAGATCAGGTGGCGAAGTTTCTGCGCGCCTACCAGAAGGGCGTCCGGTATACACGGGATAACAAGAACGAGGCGGTCAATATCATGAAAAAGTACGTCAAAATGGATCCTAACTATGCTCCGGCAGGCTACGACGAATATCGCGATTCTTTCCCGGTGAACGGGCAGATCGCTGAGAAGGCGATTCCGGTGGTGATCGACGAGGAGTTTCGCACTGGCAGAATCAAAAAGAAATTGACGGTGGAAGATATGGTTGATCGTTCGTTTATCTCAACGATTGGCGGAAAATAGAGAATGGCACTCGCTAAGAGAATCATTGAGAGAGAATGACGAAGCCGGGTGCATGTCGGCGGAGGGCGGCAAGCGTCGCCAAGTCGCTAAGTGCTCTTGCGTCAACAGGATAGCGCCGTTTGCTGTCGGCCCCGTGAGGGATCTTTCCGGAAAGATTCTCGGCTACGCCTCGAGACGACAGGTGTTTGAAAGGCTCTCTCTGGAGATTCGGATAAACAAGCTAGCGGGCCAAATCCGCGCCCCACAATTCCTTTAGAAAGCCGCTTTTCTCCAAATCCTCCGCGAAGCGGTTATCGATGATTTCCGCGGCCTTGCGGCGAATATTCGTGCCTTGCTCGCGCGCAACATCGATGACTCCAGCGACGGTGTGCTCGGGCACAATCAGACGTCGATTGATCAGCAGTTTGGCATAGGCATCGTACGCGGATTGCAGCGCGTCGGCATCATTGAGCTTTAGCGCTTTGCTGACGGCCGCTTTGCCCTTGTCAGGATTTTTTTCCACGAACTGGACGGATTCCGCCAGCGCCGCAACCCAACGCTGCGCAATACTCGAACGCTCCCTCAGGGTTTTGGCGTTGGCGTGGAGCGAGCTATACACAGCGGGTAAGCCGAGATCGTTGAGGCGGTAGACCAGATTGAAGCCCTCTCGCCGGCCGCGAGCATCGAGGGGCGGCGTCACCAGCGCGGCTTCGGCAATGCCTGCTCTCATGGCGTTGAACGGCTCCACTTGGCCGGTGCCGCCGACCGTACGAATATTGACTTCGGTATCGCTCAAATTGAATTTCTTCAGCAGCGCGCGGGCCAAGCGAAAGGTCAAATCTCCAGCACGCGTGACCGCAATGCTTTTGTCCTTGAGATCCTCGACCCGCTTTATGTCCTTGCGCGCCAGCATGACCCAAGGCAATCCGACGAGCGGCGCCGCGATCAATTTCGCATCCGTACCTGCGGCGACTCCCGGAATCGTCGCATCGGCGGCGCAATAGAGAAACTGAATCTCGTCGGTCGCTAAAGCCGCGAGGGCTATACCGCTGCCCCGGATCGAAACAAACTCGACTTTCATGCCGTATTTGTCGAAGAGACCGTAGTCGAGGGCGGCGTATAAATGAATAAAGCCTCCGGTGATCGCGCACGCTGCAACGCGCACCGTGGCCGGCGTCTCGCTTGATTTGGGCAGATATGGATTGGCAGAAGCGGAAAAGTTGAAGCCCAGTATCGTAATGATCAATGCCGGAAATAAACGGGCGTTCATGATGGTCCACTCCTTTCGGAATGCAGCGAATTATACATCGAGCGGCAGACGATGCTCGCGGCAGTAGGCGGCAATCGCTTCGAGAAAACGCTGTCCGAAGTCCTCGAGCTTGCGTTCGCCGACGCCTCGGATCTCAAGGAGCGCGCTCGGCGAGCCCGGTCTCATCCGCGCCATGTCGCGGAGCGTGGCATCGCTGAATAGCACATACGCGGGAACGTCGCGCTGTTCCGCCAGCCGCCGGCGTAGCCGCCGAAGAATTTCGAATAGGCCGGTGTCGACGCTTGCCCACGAGGTCTCGTCCATTCGGGTTTTTTTGACTTTGGTTCTGGGCTGCAGCAGCCGGACGACGCGCCGCCCCTGCAAGACTTCATGCGCGCCATCATTCAAGCGTAATACGGGACGTTCATCGGTGCTGCGGTCGAGCAGCCCATCATCGATCAGTTGATAGATGATGTTCAGCAGAGCGGGGCGGGTCGTGCTTTTCATTAGGCCATAAGTGCTCAGCTGGTCGTGTTCCCAGCGGCGGATCCGTTCGGTCTTCGCGCCCAGCAAAACGTCGATGATGTGCTCGGCGCCGAAACGCTCACCGGTCCGGGAGACGCAGAAAAGAATTTTTTGCGCGGTCAGTGTCGCGTCGGCAAGTCCCTCAACTTCGTTCAAGCAGACGTCGCACGCTTCGCAGTGCGCTTTTTCGTAAGTCTGGCCGAAGTACTCCGCCAGTTTACGGTGGCGACAATTAAGACCAGCGCAGAAGCTGCGCATTTGCTCGATCAGCGCGCGCGAAGCTTTCACAATTGCCGGCGCCGAATTGGTCTCCGCGGCGCTTTTTTCGATCAAGGACTGCCATCGCAAGACGTCGGCAGCGGAGTAGAGCAAGACGCATTCGGCTTCAAGGGCGTCGCGTCCGGCGCGGCCGGTTTCCTGTTGGTAATGTTCGACAGATTTGGGCATGGCGGCGTGAATCACACAACGCACATCGCTTCGGTCAATGCCCATACCGAATGCAACGGTGGCTGCCACCACGTCGAGTTTCTCCGCAGCGAATTTGTCCTGGGTGAGGCGGCGCTCGTCGGGTTCCATGCCAGCATGATAAAAACCCGCGCGTACGCCGTGTGCCTGAAGAAATGACGCAAGCGACTCCGTATCTTTACGGCTGATGCAGTAGACAATGGCGGCTTGACCGCGACGACGCTGCAGAATTTCCAAAACCTGAGCTCGAGCATCAACGCGGGGAACCACGCGGTAGACGAGATTGGGCCGGTCGAAATTTCCGACGAGTGTTAACGGATCCCTGAGCCGAAGCTGCGCCGTAATATCGCCGCGAACCCGCTCGGTGGCGGTCGCGGTGTACGCATGGATGCTGGTATTCGGAAAGCGGTTTTTGAGCCCGGCGAGTTGTCGATATTCGGGGCGAAAGTCGTGACCCCACTGGCTGATGCAGTGGGCTTCGTCGACCGCGAAGGCGCGGATCCTGGCAAGCTCAACGATCTGCAAAAACCGGGGCGTTAGCA
>DATIEH010000022.1:0-9605 GCA_035455905.1 Binatia bacterium
AACTGATGATCGCCCATAAAATCGCCATGATCGCTCGTGAAGATGACGACAGTGTCTTCATCGAGCCGAAGCATTTTCAGCCAGCCCAGGATACTGCCGATGGCATCATCGATCATCGAGATCATGCCGTAGGTAAGCGCAATCGCCTCGCGTGCCTCACGCTCGGTGATGGCGAATGTGCGTTGGCCGTCTCTATTGGCGCTATTCTGGGTGCGCTCCTCGTACAGGGCCTGCAAATGGGGCGGGATCGGCCGCTCCGCGGAGTTAAACGATCGTGGCAATGTGATGGCTGTCGGGTCGTACATGTCCCAATACCGGCCCGGAGGCGTAAAAGGATGATGTGGGTCGGGAAAGGAGCATTGAAGGAAGAAAGGCCGGCTCCGATCCGTGCGCGCATAGTTTTCCAAATACATCATCGTACGTTCGGCAACGTAGGCGGTTGGATAAAGCTCTTCGGGTACTCGCGTGCGCCACGCTTGCGGCGCGATATAGTTGTTCCCCGGTAATTGATTTCTAGCACCGCGGAGCGAGTCGGCGTCGGCGCAGCGGTGCTTTAACCAGCGGTCGTAATGGCCGACGACTTGATCGCCATGGCCAACCGCGAGCTCCACATGGTCAAAACCGTAATAGGGAAGCGCCAGCTCGAAATCCGCATCGTTCATCCAGGTGGAGCGCAGTTCTTGGTCGTAGCGGCCGTGAGTTAGCCAACTGTGATCGGCCTCGCGCAAATGCGCGGGTGGGGGAGTTTTGGTTGGATCAGCAACCGGCATTCCGATGGTCGGCACACTGCCGCTGATGCTTTGCAAATGACACTTGCCGATCAGGGCAGTGTCATAACCGGCAGCGCGCATGATATCGACGAAGGTTGTCGCCGTGAGAGATAACGGAATTCCGTTCTGACGAGCTCCGTGTAAAGACGGCATTCTGCCGGTCATCAGTGTCGCTCGGTTGGGCATACAGATCGGCGTCGCCACGTAGAAACGATCAAATCGGGTGCCGGTACTTGCGAGCCGATCGATATTCGTTGTGCGGACGATCGGGTTACCGTAACAGCCGAGATGATCCGCGCGGTGCTGATCGGTGATGATGAAAAGAAAATTAGGCCTTGACGGAATTTCCATGTGCGATTCGACTCTCCCTCTCGGCAATTAACTAGCACAGCCGTTTGTGGGTGTGCTACCCTGATTGCCTCCGTTCACGAGATCGCGGCAATGACCTCGATAGCCTGTGATAAACGACTTTGTTGAATACTGGGCCGCCGCGAAGCTATTGCTCGCCAGCGGCAATCCCTATTCTCCAACCGAATTGCTAACGATCGAGAGATCGATTGGGTGGTCGCAGTCGGAACCGCTCGTCATGTGGAACCCACCATGGACTTTACCGCTTATCTTGCCGTTGGGGATGCTCGATTACGATACTGCCCAATTTATCTGGTTCTTGTTACACAGCTTAATAATCTTTGTGGGAGCACAGGTCCTTTGGCAGATCTATGCTGGCGACTCTAAAAACGCCCGCTATAGCTTATTGTCAGTGCTTATTTTTCCACCCATCTACTTCGCGCTGCTACTGGGACAGATCGGACCGGTGATTTTGTTGGGGATTATTGCGTGGCTTTTTTTCGCGCAAAGACAATCGTGGTTTTTTGCCGGTGCTAGTCTGAGTCTCGTTTCAATTAAGCCGCACGTCTCATATTTGCTCTGGATCGCACTAGTATTCTGGGTTGTTAGAGAATATCGTTGGCGCCTTGCCTTGGCCGCAGCCGCGGCCGGATTGCTGCTGGCGCTCACGCCTTTATGGTGGAATCCCGCGATTTATTCACAGTACGTAGAGCTATTGAGCAGTCATGCCGTCGTGCAGCCAACTGAATGGGCGACACCGACGTTGGGCACTGCGCTCGGCGTGCTACTGGGAAATCCGAGCGGCGCGATGCGCTGGTTGCCGTCCGTTCTCGGAGCAGTTTGGTTTATCTGGTACTGGTGGCATTATCGCGCAGGCTGGAACTGGATTCTCGAGACACCGCTGGTGCTCCTAGTGTCTGTGGCGACTGCGAGCTTTGCCTGGACTTTCGATCATGTCGTTTTGATACCCGGAGTGGTGCAGTGCGCTGTGTGGATGGCGAAGGAAAATATTGTGAAGCAGCAACGCTACCTGATTATCGGGCTGTATTCGTGCTTTGCGGTATTATTGGTATTAGGCAAGACAATCGCTATAAATGATTTTTGGTATTTCTGGTTCGCGCCGATGCTTTTGCTTCTGTATTTATACGTGCGGAGACAGCTCGGCGTCGGTCGAGAGTGTCCTTAAAAAAAGGCCAAGGTTCTCATTTCGATGCTTTCACGCGGGGGAGCATCGGGCGGGCTGGTAGGATCGTCGAATGCCGAATGCGCCGTCCAGCGGGCGCGGCCGTCCTTGGCCGAATCAAACGTCTTGAACACAATCGCTTCGTCCCTCTGCATCTTTGGGAAGTAGTACCAGCGGTGTTCGGGATTGTACGCGCAATGGTATACTTCGCCGACCCGGTCCGGATAGACACGTGAGCTTGGAAATAGCTCTTCGGTTCCGATACTTCTCGCATCAGCGATCGCCAAGGGCTCTCGTTGAACCGGATGGCGAATGGGCCGCCAGACCTGCACGACCGCAAAGCGACGCTTCAAAAGCTCATCGGCCTCATCGGGGAGCAAATCGCGTACGCGTTGTGGCCCGGACCACTCGGTATAATCATTGTGCGCATTACGCACCGGGCCGCTGATCTGCCTGACTTCGCGCATCGCGCTGTCAGCGGAACGAAGCGTGTGATCGAAGACCGAGACCCGCTTAGCACCTGAAGTCTCTTTTACCAGTTGCTCGATTTCCGGATAATAAACCGCGCGAATTTCGGCTTCGTCGTAGAAGTCCCTCATCTTGGTGTCGTGCTGGACGAAGATGAAGCCTTCTCTGTCAAGGGAAAGTTCTTTCGCAATCACCCGCCCGTCGCGAATTGTCACCTTATGCTCTTGATATTTTCCGGTGCGCTTTTTGTCGGCTTCGAACGTGTCGATGCCGCCGTAGCTCGCCGGCTTTACACCGATGTCGACTGAATAATTGATCAGGGCTTCAACAACCGGGGATGTTTCTTCGACTCTTTCGGCTCGCGACATAGATTCTCCGCTCATTCTAGCTGGTGAATTCCGCTCAATGTTTCGGGAGCATCTCACAAGGGGTTTGCCGCGGACCGAGGCTTTCGTAATATTCATTTTTTTCGGGGATGTAACGGCCTTGGTTGAAGTCACCCCCCTTTTGACTGCGGATAATCACAGCGACGGTGCGTTCACCGACGGTGAGCTCGGTGTGAATTTCATACGGCTTTACCAAGTCGATCTCTCCCGGGCCGACGAGCACATCACTCGCTTCGCGAATCTCGGCGTAGTTCGGCTTCGAGCGGTCATCGACCCGGTCATAGCGGATGACTCGTTCGCGTCCGTCGAGCACGCCGTAAAGAGTGTAGATGTGTGCATGATCGTGAATACGTGCGCGCTGGCCATGCCTAGCATCTCCCTTAGTGAGCCCGTTAATCGCAAAGCCGTAATCGGGATCTTCGTAAAACAGCAAATTCTCCGCCCGGCCGTTCGCCGGCACGCAATCCGGCCAGCGCTTCGAGGCGGCGATCACTTCGCGATCCGCGAGCAATTCCGCCAGGATCGGCCGTAGTGCGTTCCAGCGTTTGTCGAGATCGGATTCCTGGGCGAAAAGCTTTCGCGTTTTGCGGATGAATCGCTCCATTGCGTTTTCGCTAGCTATTTCCGAACGCGATTGAATCTCGCTCTGGGTCTCCATGTTTTCCTCCTATGCCTGCAGTTGTTGGGGTGATTTTTTCTGTGCCGTCGTGCCAAGACTCACGGATTCAGCGGAGCCATAAAATCGCGCACAGTTGTCCCAAAGAATTTTGCGTTTCTCTTCATCGGATAAAGAAAGGGTTAAAAAGCTCTCTACCGCGTGCGGATATTTGGAATCGCCGTGCGGATAATCCGTGGAGAAAACCAGCTGGTCACAGCCGATTTCTTCGATGGTATGGCGGGCCGGCGCTTCATCGGGTTCGACGGAGATGAAGCACTGGCGTTTGAAGTATTCGCTGGGCGGCATTTTCAAATCGGGCATGAAGATATCGCCCTCGCGCTCGTACCCTTCGTCCAGGCGCCAAAGCAGCCACGGCAGCCACGAGCAATTGGCTTCGAGAAAAGCGACTTTCATGTTTGGGTGTCTTTCGAGTATCCCACCGCCAGTAAAGCTGCCGAGACCCAGCATTTGCTCGAACGGTTGCGCATAGACGCGCCGCAATCCAAAGTTCGGCTCGAAATTCTCGGCGCACTGGCGCGAACGCGATGCCGATGCCTCGTGAAATCCGAGTGGTAAGTTGAGCGTTTCGAGCAGATTCCAGAGTGGCTCGTAGTAAGGATCGTACCAGTTCTTACCGTTCACGATATTCGACCGGAGAAATACCGACCTAAAACCGTATTCCTCAGCGACTCGGCGGGTTTCGCTCAGTGCGTCGTTGATGTCATAGACCGAAATCATGCCGGCGCCGAGCAGGCGGTTCGGATCGGCTTTGCAAAAATCGCGGAGCCAATCGTTGTAAGCGCGCGCCATGGCCGCCGCAAAGCGCGGATCTTGATCGGGGAAAGTAAGAATGCCGAGAGCGCGCGTCGGAAACAGGACGGCGACATCTATGCCCTCGGTGTCCATCGCTTCGAGCTGAACTTCTCCGGTCCAGCCGCGCTCGGCGTGATTTCGGTAGATCTCCTGGTTTTTGTTGTAATTGCGCCCGCGGTGTGGCGTCCCGCCGGTGCGCCGGGAGTCCTTCGGAAGTGTGGGAAAGATCGTACCGAGGTCGCGGACGTTCTCCGAAGTTCTTCCACGCGGCGCCTGAGCGCGAAATTCCGGGTCGATGTAGCGCTCCCATAGATCCGGCGGTTCCATGATGTGCATGTCGCTATCAAAAATCTTGAAACCGTTCTTTGCCATTGCGCTTTACCCCGTTGCCAGAAGCGTAATGCCGCTCAAGGTGTCATGTCAAGCCAATCAGTCGAATTGACAATGCAAAGATTTCGACACTACAGTCCTTATTCTGGTAGCTCGATATGGCGCTCACCCTGGCTTTGCACCCGATCACGAATTTGACGCTCGGTGACAAACACCGGCTCGATGGAAACCTCCTTACTGTCGACGTCGACGACTTGCGACGCATGGTTTTGGAGGATAACACGTTCGACTCGGTCGAGTTCGAGATTGCGCGCCCCGGAGAAAGTTGCCGGGCTGGTCCGATCTTCGACATTGTCGAGCCGAGGGCCAAAGCATCAGGCGGAAGTCCCGATTGGCCGGGCATTCTCGGTCCGCCGCAGACTGCGGGGTTCGGAATAACGCATGTGCTTCAAGGCACTGCCGTCACGATTTTACGAGAAGAGTCACCCGGAGAGTCACGCGGGGTGACCGGTTATGTTCTGGAAATGAGTGGGGAAGCCGCTGGGGCTTCTTGGTATTCTAATTTATGGCACTTGATCGTCATTCCGCATACGAAACCCACGATACCTAAATATATCCGACACAAAGCTTACCGCATCGCGCAACTGAGAATTGCCGTGCGGTTGGCCCAAATCGCCATCGATGCAGCGCCGGCAGATACTCAAATATTGGATAATTTCGTCGACGCTGAGCGCGCCTCGCTGATTCATGTCGCGTACGTGGGCCAGATTTTTTCGCGTCAGAGAAAGCCCGAGCCGGAGGAGCAAATTATTTACGGCGCCAATACGGACGGTATGCTGCCGACTTTATTACACCCCAATGAATGGCTCGACGGCGCGATTACGACGTCGTACCACACGTCGCTCGGTGGCGCGGAGACTTACTTTTATCAAAATAATCCAGTCATCGCAGAGCTCTATCGGCGGCATGAGCATAGAGAATTAAACTTCGTCGGCACCGTGGCTACCATCGCAGCGGCGGACAATTTAGACCGGGAGCGTAACGCCGAATTCGCCGCTCACCTGGTCACATGGGCTCTGCGCGCTGAAGCCGCAGTGCTCACGAAATTCGGTGGCGGCGTGCCGCATAGCGATTTGGCCGAGACGGCGCGATTGCTCGAGCGCAAGCGCATCAAGACCGCGGTTCAAGTGACGGATCTCGCCCGTGATCGCCGGGTTGAATCGGCGCTGCTGTTCAATTCTCCTGAAGTCGATGCGATCGTGTGTATCGGCGGCAATGGCACGCGCTGGAAGTTGCCCCGTGTGGAGCGCGTCCTGGCGGCAAACGACGGAATGGCAGAATTGCTTGCGGGACCGGTTGAGATCGATTCCCTCAATGTGGTTGGAGTGGCTAACCAGCAGGGCGCGTCGCGTTTGCGCTCTGTGATTTATTAGGGCAAATAAGCGCCCAGCATCGGTGTAGGGGCGCAGTATGCTGCGCCCGTTTTGCTATGTCGCTGGGGATTCTTCGGAGGAAACATGCGGGTGGTCCATTACCTGAATCAGTTTTTCGGCGGGCTCGGCGGAGAAGAGAAGGCCGCAGCGCCGCTGGAGATTCGCGACGGCGCGATCGGGCCGGGAAAGCAGTTGGAGCAATTGCTCGGCACTAACGCGGAAATCGTATTGACCCTGATTTGCGGTGACAACTACGCGACTGAAAAGCAGGATCAGTTTATTGCTTCCGCACTAGAAAAGATTCGCGCAGCGGATGCCGACCTGTTTATTGCCGGTCCGTGTTTTTTGGCCGGAAGATACGGTGTTGCCGCCGGGGCTTTGTGTAAAGCTGTCCAATCACAATTGGAAATTCCAGTTGTCACCGCCATGGCTCGCGAAAATCCTGGTGCCGATCTCTTTCGGGAAAGCTTATATATCATCGACAGCCGTGAAAGCGCCGCAAAAATGGGCGAGGGGCTGGCCCGGATGGCCCGTTTTGCGCAGAAACTTAGCTCGAACCAGGAAATTGGCTCGCCCAGGGATGAGGGCTATATTCCGCGCGGGTTGATTCGTGATCAATTCGTGGAAAAAACCGCGGCCGAGAGGCTCGTCGATATGCTCATGGCCAAGGCGAAGGGACAACCTTTTGAATCGGAAATGCAGCCGGCAACTTTTGAACGTATTCCCATGCCCCCCGGTGTCAAGGATCTGAAGAAAGCAAAGCTCATGCTTATTACCGACGGCGGCCTCGTGCCCAAGGGTAATCCCGATAAGATCCAAGGCTCGGCCGCCACCCGTTGGGGTTCCTACAGCATCAAGGATTGTGACGATTTGAAAAGTGATGATTACGAGATCTCGCACGGCGGCTATGATCCGCAGTTTGTCCGGCAAGATCCCGATCGGTTGGTGCCGCTGGACGTCGTTCGCGAACTCGAAAAAGAAGGGAGAGTTGGTAAGCTGTGCGATGAATTCATATCGACTTCCGGCCTGGCCAATCCACTCTCGAATACACGCCGGATGGGTCGCGAGATCGCGAACAAAGCCAAACGCCTAGGAGTCGATGCGATCATTCTCACATCGACGTGAGGGACGAGCACGCGCAGCGGCGCTGCGATCACCACGGAACTGGAGAAGGCGGGCATTCCGACCGTGCAAATAACTTCAGCCCTGCCGATTGCAAAAATGGTCAGCGGCAATCGAGTCGTCCTCGGAAACGGGATTGTACAAGTGGTTGGCGATGCGAACGCCTCGCCGGAAGAGGAGAAGAAGCTCCGGCGACGCTTGGTCGAGAAGGCCCTGGAAAGCTTATCGAGGGATGGCGCGTAACGCATTATCTGATCGCGTCGCAAATTCTCCTTCGTTAATTCTGCAAAAGGCATGGCGGCTCGCGGCATTGAGCACTGGTTTGGAAAATTTCTGGGTCGGAGTCTGAGCGTGGGCCGGCTTCTTTCTACTATACAGCGGCGTTTGCATTCTTTCGCAGTTTTTGGCAAAACTCCGGCTCGTCTAAGACGTCCTGATGGGGTGGAAAATCTTGGCGCGATAAATTGTTGAGTTTTAAGGTGGAATCTTTTTTTTACGCTGTGCTCGGCCTCTGTGGCGTACTGTTGGGATTGCAGGCGCTCTTCTCTGCGCTGCGGATCCTCAAACAGGATCGCGCAAATAGATCAGAACAGACGGATCAGGAGTCGGTTCAGGCGAGCAGCGCCTCTCGGGTTAATGGAGGGGTGCACCATAAGCCTTGGATACCTTATGTGCAGAGTTTAAGCGGCAGAATGGTCGCGGCGTTCACTTGCATTGTGACGGCGCTCGGCTTAGTCACGATCGCTGTGGTCTATTTTACCGTGAAGTCGTCGCTGCGCTATCACGCCATCGAACGGGCGCGGGTCACGGCAGTAAACGTCAGTGACAGCGCGGCGGGATACGTTTTGAAAAAGAATCTCAAGGGCATGCGTGAACTACTTCAGAAACGTACCAATCGATCCGGGCTAGCCTATATTCTGGTCCAAAATAACTCGAACAAAATTTACGCCCACACCTTCGACGTAGTGCCGCCGGAAGTGCAAAATCCATCGACGGCAGTCGGTGACCAAGGCGAACGGTCGCTCCGTATCGGCGGAGTCGGAGTGATTGAGGTGAGTGCACCCATTTTGGAGGGCCGGAACGGAACGGTGCGGATCGGAATATGGCAAAAAGAAATTGATCGTGAGATCAGCGGAGCGATAAGGCCGCTCATCACAGCTTTATTTCTCGTCGTGGTTGGCGTGATCGTAATGGCAATTTATCTTGCCTGGAAGATTAATCGACCTTTTGTTCGGCTGGTCCGGTCGGCGCAGAAAATCAGTGACGGCGATCTCGATGCGCCATCCTTCGGAACCGCCGACAAGACCGAATTTGGTGAGCTCGCGCGTGCACTCGAACGCATGCGATCGAGCATCAAGGCGGCACTGGCGCGACTGAGTGAACAGCAACACTCGTAACCTTTCCTCAGCACCGCATGACTCTCTAGCTATTTGGCGGCGTAGAGCTCTTTGACGAATCCGCTACTTTCTAGTTCCTGTAAAAATCGATTGTCGTAGAAATCCTTGGGATTGGCTGATGACGCCTTTGGGTGATCGGTGACCGACAACGCCGATCGGATCGCCTCATCGGTGACGTAAGGAATTTTCGGAAACAGCGGCGCAAAACCCTTATAGGCTTCATCGATGATTTCCTGGTCCTTGGTGGCTAGGTATCTAGCGGCAGCTCGCTTGGAGACATCGGGCTGCTCGATGGCGATTTTCAACCCCGCGACAAATGCCTTGAGGAAGCCTCGGATCGTTTCAGGACTCTGCTGCACGGCGGACCGTCGAATGGCGACTCCCATAAATGGATAGGGAAGTTTGAGTGAGCCAATGTTCACCAGCTCTTTATACCCGAGCCGGCGCGCCATTAATGTCGTAGGTGGCGAATGAAGCGCAGCTTGAACAAGACCTTGATGAAGCGCGGCCAGAGCATCTTCTTGCCGCGAGAAGTAGAGCACTTTCAAATCGTGCTGCGTCATTTGGTACTGTCGGAGGAGAGCGATGGAAGCATGATCGGACGATGCGCCTTTGGTGATCACGCCCAGTGTCTTTCCACGCAGGTCGGTGACGTCTTTGATCTCAGGTCTCGCATAAAGCGAAAACGCGTAGGTCG
>DATIEH010000023.1:0-5775 GCA_035455905.1 Binatia bacterium
AGGCGCTCGGCGAGTGATCGGTGATCGTAAGATATTGCATCCCCAAAGCTTCTGCCGCCAAAGCCATTTCCTCAATGGTGTTCCGCCCATCGGAATAGATCGTGTGACAATGCGTCATGCCGCGGATATCTTCGAGCGTTAAGGGCTGCGGCAACTTCCCGGCCATGGCGGCCTCGATCTCTCCCTGGTCTTCGCGAAGTTCCGGTGGAATATACTGAAGCCCGAGCCGCTGATAGATCTCGTTTTCGTTTTTGAACCGCGCTCCGCCCTTTGATCGTGCCTTGTGGGAGGTAAGATCGATCCCTTTCGATCGCGCCAGTTTCTCCAGCTTCGCGATGTGATTTGGCGCGCCGGTCCGCGCATGAAGTCTCGCAACGAATTCATCGGGTGCCACGACCTCGAGACCGACTTTAATACCCGCCGCAAGCGACGCGAGACAGTGATCGTCGGTGAGCTCGATGGTTCGCACGAGGGTTGGCAAGCCCAAAAAATGATCAATGACGAGCTTCGGCTGATCACTAGCGGCGACAATGAGAATTTCGTCCACGGTTTCGTTCTGGCGTCGGACGGTTCCCGCCGGCGCGGCTTCGATAAGCGCCGGACAAAGCCTCAAGTAGCCTAGCACAGCTTCGGCTTGCTCACGGGCATGGCTGAGCAATAGAGATCGGTCTTGTTTGTGGGTTTCAAGCTTCTCGATCTCCGCCTGCAGCTTTTCTTGAGATTTGAGCCCAAACCCTTTGACTTTGCTGACCAGGCCTTGTTCGCATGCCGATTTAAGGTCGGTCACTGTTTCGATATGCAATGCCTCACTGAGCGCGATGATTTTCTTTAGGCTCAGACCGGGAACTTCACTGAGCTCCACAGCGCCGGCCGGCAGCTCCTGACGAAGGTGCTCAAGCAGCCAACATTCGCCCGTGCGGTACATCTCTTCGATGATCGCCGACAGTGCATTCCCCACGCCGGCGATCTCCTTCAGGCGTCCGGCTTTGACGAGCTTATCAAAATCGCCCTGGAAAGTTTCCAGAGCGCGCGCCCCTCGCTCATAGGCCTGCACTTTAAACGGATTTTCGCCTTTGATCGTGAGCAGCCGCGCGATCACGCGTAACTCGGCCGCGATCTCAAACCGATCTTTCACTGCATGTCTCCGAGGGCATGAAGCATCAGTGTATAACGCTTGATGACCATCTCAAGGGCATACAACGGCTCGCGGCTTTCAAAGGTGATTTGCAAAGCGTCAAAAAGCTGATCTAGATACCTCGTTGGCTGATCGAGCTGATTCGAAGCCGATTCAAAGATACGAGGTCGACATGCAACTTACTATTTATCGGCTAAGCTTTCTCGTAATGACGTGTATTCTTGGGATCAATCTTGCGACGGCACAGGACAGAATGCGCGTTGCGATCCCGTTGTTCCCGACGGCGGCGTTTCCCTTGCTGGTTGCGAGCGATCGCGGCTTCTTTCAGAGAGAGGGTCTGATGGTCGAACCGATCAGGATCAACAGTGCCCCGACTACCTACCAGGCGCTAATTTCAGGCGACGTTCACGGTGCGGTGGGCGCGCCCACGGGCTTGTTGCCCAGCTACGCTCAAGGCGCGGATATCGTGACGGTCGGTAGCTGGGATAACTTCGTGCCTTACGTCTGGCTCACCAGAGAAAAGATCAGCGATGTTCGCGAGCTTCGCGGCAAGCGCATCGGCGTCAATCGCGCCGGCAGTAAACCCTGGCTCATCATTCAGGTGCTGCTTCAGAACGCAGGGCTCGACCCCGTCAAGGATTTGACTTTATTACAAATGGGCGGCGGCTCTCAGGAAAGAGTCGCGGCTTTGATGCGCGGCGGAATCGACGCGACTCTCGCGGACGTGCTGCTCGAGCCGATCATGAAAAAACGCGGTTTTTTGTGTTACGCGGCAAGCCGACTCCATTCATGAACGCACCCATTGCCTTCAAGCGCTCCTATCTTGCAAGCCAACGCTCGACGGCAAAAAAGTTCGTTAAAGCTTTCGCTGATGCGACGCGCTATATCGTCGTTAACAAGCCGGGCACCCTGCGCCCTCTGACTCAGCTGCTCAATACCAGCGACAGTGACGTGATCGACTTCGATTACGATTACCTGCACGCCAATTCAGAGGCAACGCTCTATCCGCCCGCCGAGGCGGTGGAGAATTTGATCAAAATGTCCGCCTACATGGACAATAAGCTGCAATCGATCAACGCCAAACAAGTCGTCGATCTCTCGCTTTTGGATGAGCTCGGCACAAAGCAAAACGAACGGGTGCATCGATAAGTCCATACCGCACCGATTTGCCTTACGCCGGACCGACCGCTGACTATTCGTCCAGCCTGAACCCGAGTTTGATCGTCACCTGCCAGTAATCGACCGCGTTGTTTTCAACATAGCCGCGCGTGTCGACGACTTGGAACCAGTGGATATTGTGGAGTGTCTTGCCTGCTTTCGTAATGGCGTTTTGCACCGCGTCTTCAACGCTCGATTTGGACGTCCCAGTCAATTCGACCTGTTTGTAGACATGCTCGCTCATGCCGCCCTCCGTTCGCGCGAATTTGATACGGCCGACTGCAAGAACAGTACCCTCGGGCGTCGGCGCGGACTAAACGGCTAAAATCAAATAGAGAGCGACTAGAATTACTCGCTGGAGAGCTCAGCGTCACTTTTGGTTTGTCGTCTTTCTAGTACAACCGGCTCCGCATGATCGGATAGTTCCTCCGCGTTGATTGCGTCGATCATCTGGCGCAAGCGCGCATAATCTTCGCGATTGAACCGCATGCGCAGCCGATGCAAGTGCAACTTGCCGGGATCGTCTGCTTCGGCGGGCAAAGGTTCGGTTTGCTGCACATTGCCGTCCTTCAGAATATCGGCAAAGTCGCGGTTGAGGCGGTCGATCAATGCGGGCGACGGAGGATAGTTCAGACGAATCACTAGATCATGTTTTACGAATCGGTACGAATGGAAGTTACGATAAAAGTTCTGGATCTCTTGAACCGCCGCTTCGGCGCTCGTCGCGATACGAAAAAAAGTCATTTCTTTCTCGGTAATGTAACCCCGGCTCACGACATCTTCCCGCAGAAAGTCTTGCCACCGGCTCCAGTAGGTCCCCCCGGGAATATCCATCAGAATGATCGGCACCAGATGGGTTTTGCCGGTCTGTGCCAAAGTGATCGATTCCAGAAGCTCGTCGTGAGTGCCGAAGCCGCCGGGGAAAATAACGACTGCGTCGGCTTCTTTGACGAACATGAGCTTGCGGGTAAAGAAAAAATGAAAGTTCATGAGCTTCGGATCGTTACGAATGAACGGATTGGCGTCTTGCACCGAGGGAAGACGGATATTGACGCCAAAGCTCTTCTCCCGACCTGCACCTTCGTGCCCGGCTTGCATGATGCCCGGTCCGGCGCCCGTGATCACCATCAATCCTGCTCGAGAAAGCTCCTCGGCGAAGCTCCGCGCCAGATGATAATATGGATCAGTTTCTTTCACTCGCGTAGAACCGAAGATGCTGACCTTGCGCACATGCCGATAGGGCGCAAAGATGCTGAAAGCGCGGCGCAGTTCCTGTAAGGCGCGGTTAAGGATTTTGAGGTCCCCCCGTTCCGCGTTATCTTTCGCGAGCCTAAGTAACGTCCTTAGAATCCCGGCAAATTGATCGGCATTGACAAAATCTTTCTGCGCGCCCAACCACGTGTCGATTTCCGCCGCGAGATCCGCCAAGCTTCTGTTTTCCTGTTCCACTTGTGTCACCTTCTCTCGAGAGCAATTCACCGTCTATGACAGTATAGACGATGGAACAGCGGCCCGATACCGAACAGTTGCATGAAGCACTACGCTAGGTTGTGCTATTTGTCATGATTAAGCACCGGGATTATCAGAGCGCGGTATAGCGAAGATTCTCTACGCTCGGAATGACAATTCAGGCTTTCATCTCGAACGGCAGTGAGAGGACTTTCCCTGCTTTCGTGCGCCGTTTGACACCTTTCGGATTTACTTGTTACGGTCGCGCTGATTCTGAAAACAAACCATCTAAGGACGTCATGAACTTATCTCGTTATCACTTGCTCGCATGCTCTCTTTTGCTTGGACTTCTTCTTTCAAATTCGCGAACAGCAAACGCGCAGTCTTTAAAAATCCCCTACGTTTCGCTCTCTCCGACTGCGGGGCCGCTGTGGATCGCCTATGAGGCGGGATTGTTCAAGCGCAACAACGTCAACGCTGAGTTGCTTTACATACCGGGTGGATCGACGATCATCCAGGCGATCATTTCCGGCGATGTAAAAATAGCCAATATGGCTCCTCCCTCGGCGATTGGGGCTTGGGCAAAAGGTTTCGATCTGAGTTTGGTCGCGAGCGGCGTCGATCAGCTCCTGGAAACGGTGGTCACCGGAGCGGCGATCAAAACCGCCGCCGATCTTAAAAACAAGAAAATCGGTGTCAGCCGCTTTGGCTCGCTGACAGATATGGCGTTGCGTGAAGCGTTGCGCTATTACAAGCTCACTCCTGACAAGGACGTGACGATTCTGCAGACCGGCGGCGAAGCGACGCGCTTTGCCGCGCTCACTTCCGGTGCCATCGACGGCGCGATGCTTTCCGGTGACAAATTGGTGCAGGCGGAAAAAATGGGTTATCACGTGACCATCGATCTGAGCCAACTACCAATTTACTACCCGGTCAACGGCGTGATCACGTCGAGGAAGTTTGTTGCCAGCAACCGCGACGTCGCAAGAGGGTTTCTAAGAGCATGGGTGGAAGGAATCAAGATTTTCAAAACCGATAAGGATCAGTCGCTCAAAGTGCTTGCGAAGTACCTCAAGATTCAGGACCGCGAGATCCTGGAGAAAAGCCACGAGATCTACCGTCCGGTTTACAAAAAAATTCCCTACGGCGATCGACGCGCCGTAAGGTTTGCGTTGGAACAGATGGCCAAAGACATCCCCGAGTCGGCCAAGCTCAACGCCGATGATTTCATCGAAAACAGTATTATTTCCGAGCTGGAAAAAAGCGGCTTTATCGATCAGATTTACGAGCCAACTTCGAAGCCCTAAGAGGGAGATCTCATGTTCGCGAAACTAAAACACCTTGCCATCATCAGCGACAATTATGTTTTGTTGAGCCGGTTCTACGAAGCTCTGTTCGGCATGCGAACATCGAAATCGCCCCGGCCGGAGAGCGCCGTGGCCATTGGGGACGGCTATGTCGGTATGAACATCATTCCGCAAAAACTGGGCAGACAAGCCGGTCTCGAACACTTTGGCCTGGAAGTTGAGGATGTCGAGAAGGTCGCGGCCCTTTTGAAAGAAAAATACCCGGCGATTCAATTAGTGAAACGGCCGACGAATCGCCCGTTTGCTGGAATCAGCACTCACGACCCGGACGGCTACGTCTTCGATCTATCGCAGCAGGCGATGAGCAATCGCGCCGAAGTATACGTCGAAGGCGAATGGAAACAGGAGCGCTATATCAGCCATTTTGTGCTTCGCTCTTTGAACCCGAGCAATTTGGCAAAGTTCTATCGAGAAGTTTACGAGCTGCAAGAGCTCGAGAAACCCGCCGACGATCGAAATCACTATTTAAGCGACGGCCGCTTGACCATGATTATTTCGCCTTGGGCAATCACCGATTACGAGGGCGCCGGGATCGAGCCGAGACACATGGATCATCTGGGATTCAGAGTCGAAGACGTGGAAAATTTCAAAAAAGATCTCGCCGCGCTGGTCAATAGAAACCCCGCGTTGTCTCCAAAACCGGGAGGCACGGAAGGGAACCTTCGG
>DATIEH010000024.1:0-2309 GCA_035455905.1 Binatia bacterium
GTCAATCGTCCGCTGTTCGGCGGGGCGTAGGCACATGCCCTGGGAAGCGACGCGCTACGGCTCTAGCCCACTCCGCTGGTGCCAGTTTTGGTGCCAGTTGGACCATCGAAACGCATCGAAAACGGTCCAAGGGAAGCGAGAAGCGTGCCAGCGTAAGGTATTGAGAATTACTAGAAATCCAAGAGCCACCCGCCGGAGTCGAACCGGCGACCTACTGATTACGAATCAGTTGCTCTACCGACTGAGCTAGGGTGGCTCAGGTGGGTTTGATGAAATGAATAATCGCCGCCACTAGAAAGGAACCGATGTATGCGGCGATCAAGTCAAATAAAATTCTGAATTCGAAAATCGGCTCTAAATACTCGTCGAGACCGTAGTAAAGTAACACGAACTCGCCGAGGAATAAACCAACCACACCAACCAGCGAAAAGAGAATAAAGCCGGCTCGCTGATCGTAGGCGACGGTTTTCATCGCCGCAAATCCCGCGACGAAGGCGACCCCCAGCGATAACACCGGATTGGGTTGCAAATAAGCTGCGACTTTCTCAAGTGTCTCGCCCACGTCTCATCTCCGAAGCAATTCGAGAATCTTTTCTGCGGCTTCCTTTGGGTGCGGGGCTTCAATAATCGCGGAAATCAGCGCGACTCGCTGCACCGAAGCGCTGCGCAGTTCAGTAATATTGCCCGGCTTGATGCCGCCGATAGCATAAACAGGGAGCTCGGCGATTTCCACAATTTTCTTGAGGGCCGCAACGCCCTGGGGCGCGCCAAACGCTGCCTTGGAAGGGGTAAAATAAACCGGGCCGAATACGATGAAGTCGGCGCCGCCCCTCTGCGCGTCTTGCGCTTCCTCGAGAGAGTGAACCGAAGCGCCGATAAAGCGATGGCTGCCAAGCAGTGCGCGCGCGTCCGCCAGTGGCAACGAGGTTTTTCCAAGCTGCACTCCGGCGGCATCGATCGCTAAAGCCACATCGAGTCGGTCATTAATGAGCAACGCAGCTTGATAGCGTTGGCAAAGGCGGCGCGTTTTTTCAGCGAGGATGAACAGTTCCTTGCCGCTCAAATCCTTTTCGCGCAGCTGGATTGCTTGAACCCCGCCGTCGAGCGCCTGCTCTAGCACCCAAAGTAAATCCCTGCCACCCGTGTGCAATCGGTCCGTTACAAGATAAACGTCAAAATTCGGAGTGGGCACTTGCGCGCTTCAGCTCAACAGTCCATCGAGCGGGCTTGAAGCGGTGGCATAAAGTTTTTTGGCAATTCTTCCGGCGAGATAAGCTTTGCGCCCTGCTTCGATACCAAGGCGCATCGCCTCGGCCATCAGAATGGGATCTTTGGCACCGGCAATTGCGGTATTCATCAGCACGCCGTGACAACCCATTTCCATGGCCATGGCCGCATCCGAAGCGGTGCCGACGCCGGCATCAACGATCACCGGAACCTTGGCTTGCTCTAAAATGATTCGGATATTGTAGGGATTGCGGATACCAAGCCCGGAGCCAATCGGTGCGGCCAACGGCATCACCGCCGCGCAGCCAATCTCTTCCAGACGCTTGGCCGTAATCGGATCGTCATTGATATAGGGCAGCACTACAAAACCTTCCTGCACCAGGATTTTCGCCGCCTCGATGGTGGCCGGGACATCCGGAAAAAGAGTTCTGTCGTCGCCAATGACTTCAAGCTTGACCAATTTTCCAACCCCTGCTTCGCGCGCCAAGCGGCAGGTTCGCACGGCGTCTTCGGCGTTATAACAGCCTGCAGTATTGGGCAAGATGGTGTATTTTTTTGGATCGAGATAGTCGAGCAAATTTTCCTTGTTGGGATCGGTAATGTTGACTCGCCGCACTGCGACCGTCACGATTTCTGCGCCGGAGACTTCGATGGCACGCTTGGTCTCCGCGAAATCTTTGTATTTTCCCGTGCCGACAATGAGTCGGGAACGATATTTATTTCCCGCAATTTCAAAAAAATCTTCCATCATTATCCTCCGCCGACAAAATGGACGATTTCGAGCGTATCACCGTCGGCGAGGCGCGTAATGCCGTAAACTTCACGGGCGACAATCTCCCGATTGCGTTCGACGACGACGCGCGCCGGCCGAATTTTCAGCTCCTCGAGGAGCGCGGTGACAGTAAGTCCGTCAACGATTTCCCTTTCCTCGCCGTTAATCTTCAATTTCATACAATAAAAAAACCGCATCCGCGGCAGCCTCGCAGAGTTGCCAGGGAATACGGTTTCAAGTTTGTCCCGCTCTGGACAAGACGGGACGGCGACTTTCACGCTTCCCTACGCCGGTGCGACCCGGATCAGGT
>DATIEH010000025.1:0-5997 GCA_035455905.1 Binatia bacterium
TAGCCCGATGTAAAAGTTCTCCTTGGCGAGAAACTCACACCACTCTTCATCAATCGTGGTGCCGTTGGTTTGAATCCCGTTGATGATTTTTTTACCCTCGGGCAAATGTTTTTTTTGGAGCGCCACCGCTTTGCGGAAAAATTCCACGCCCAATAGGGTAGGCTCGCCGCCGTGCCACGAGAAGCTGACGATGTCCTTCGGCGTCGCTTGGATATGCTGAACGACGTAGCGTTCGAGGGTCTGGTCGTCGAGACGAAAATTTGTGCCCTTTGGATAAAGATTTTCCTTTTCCAGATAATAGCAGTAGTGACAATCGAGATTGCAAATCGCCCCGATCGTCTTGACCATGATCTGAAATTCACGTGCCGCAGTTTCCAACGAGCTGTCTCCCTCCAGTTACATCAACTTTCTTGGACTCTACTCAAAAAATAGAGCGATGTCATCACCCACTGTGTGCGGGGGTCGCAGCAGCAATCTGATATGAACAAGCAATTTACCATGAAATGATTCATGGGCTTGCGTTCGTCTACAGTGAATGAAATCTGCCTCAATTCGTCACTCCCGGGAGGCAGTCTGAATTCCGCCTGGATTCCCGCTAAAGGCGTGCGGGAATGACGGACTGCGTGCGCAAATGCGTAAGCCAGCTCCAGTTCTTTGAAGAAAACCCTAAAGGCATGAAGACTTTCGTAGGGTGCGCTTTGCGCACTGGAACGGCGCACCCCAGCAACTTTCTATGGATACCAATCGGCAATGAAGATGTTGAATTCCCGCGGTTCCTTTCCATGGCGCGTTGATGCGAAAACGAGCTTTTTGCCGTCGCGGGAGAACATTGGGAAGCTGTCGAACCGGGCGTCGAAGGTTACCCGTTCCGAGCCGGTGCCGTCGATGTTTACGGTGTAAAGCGAAAAACTCTTTCGTTCCGGATCGTGCAGGTTGGAAGAAAAAATGATTTGTCGATTGTTGGGGTGAAGAAAGGGGGCCCAATTGGCGGCGCCATTATTCGTGATTTGCCGCTTGTTCGACCCGTCCGGAGCCATCGCGAAAATTTCCGCGCGTGTCGGCTTGATTAAATTCTGTTTGAGCAGCGTATCATACTCTTTGACTTCGTCCGCGGTTTTCGGATGATAGGCGCGATAAACGATGGTTTTCCCGTCCCATGAAAAGAACGGCCCGCCGTCATAACCTTTTTGGTTTGTTATTCGTTTTACTCCAGTGCCATCAAAATTCATCGTGTAGATATCTAGATCGCCACCGCGCATGGAGGTAAAGACAATCTTTTTCCCATCGGGTGAAATTGTTCCCTCGGCATCGTAGCCGGGGTTTTTCGTCAAACGCTTCAGCCCCGAGCCATCGATATTCGCGCTGAAGATTTCGTACTCGGGATAAATCGGCCAGACATAACCCTGACTCCGATCCGGCGCCGGTGGACATGTGACACTGGCTAAATGCGTCGAGGCATAGATAATTTTCTTGCCATTGGGCAAGAAAAAGCCGCAAGTGGTTCGACCCTTGCCGGTGTTTAAAATTTGCACGTCGCTGCCGTCAATCGCCATGCTGAAGATTTGGTCGCATTGATAGGGAGGGCGAGTCGATTGAAAAATTAATTTACTGCCGTCCGACGAAAAATAGGCTTCGGCATTCTGGCCCCCGAACGTAAGCTGCTTTAAGTTGCGTAAATGCGGCTCTGGGTGTTCTTTGTTCGGAGGTGGTACTCCGTCTTGGGATTTGACCGAGTCGATGCCGAATAAGATAAATAAGGCAATGAGAATAAGCCGACGGTATTGCATATCGAAACGGGAGCGCTTTTAACGTACTGATTTCGCTTGACTCTAATTAAAAAATGCGTGGAAGTCATTAGACGTGAATAGATGCGGTGCGGTTCCGTTGGCACGTCCTGGTTCAATTCGAGCTTAGACGGTGATTCGGCGATGACGTCTAGATGGAGCAAACCCGTGCTCTTATGAGCGTTACTGCAAATCCTCGGCAGCGGAGTGACGGTGGTACTCGGAGATGATCGCCGTCGATGTCCATAACCGCTGATTGGAATGATTGATCCATGGCTGATTCTGGATTTCACGGCGTTTTCCCCTATCTTGTTTCGCCCATCGATTCCGCCGGCCACGTGATGGCAGAAGTGCTGGCAAGATTGTGTGACGACCTGATCGGAGCTGGTGTGCATGGCCTCACGCCGCTTGGTTCCACCGGTGAATTTGCGTATCTGTCCTGGGCGCAACGGCGCCGCATTGTCGAAATCGTCCTCGATGCGGCGCGCGGGCGTGTGCCGGTTGTGGCCGGTGTGGCCTCGACGACCATCGCAGACGCCGTTTCGCAGGCGCGCGATTATGAGCAGCTCGGTTGCCAGGGAATTCTGGCAATTTTGGAAGCCTATTTCCCGATTGCCGATGAGGGCGTGTTCCAGTATTTCAAGGCGATTGCCGATGCCGTCTCGATTCCTTTGGTGTTGTACACCAACCCGACTTTTCAACGGTCCGATTTGAGCCTAAGGGTAATCGAGCGACTGAGCCGGGTGCCAAACGTTTGCTACATCAAAGATGCTTCTACGAACACCGGCAGGTTGTTGTCGATCATCAATCAAGTCGGCGATCGATTGAAAGTCTTCGCCGCCTCAGCCCACGTTCCGACCTGTGTCATGTTGATTGGAGGTATCGGCTGGATGGCGGGGCCGGCATGTGTGGCGGCTAAGCAGAGCGTAGAGCTGTATGAGACCTGCCGACGAGGCGATTGGAATCGCGCGATGGAACTGCAACGTCCGCTCTGGCGGCTCAATCAAGCATTCGCGAAATACAACCTCGCGGCGTGTATCAAATCTGCGCTCGAGCTTCAGGGTTATGCCGTGGGCGCGCCGCTGCCCCCGCAAGCGCCGCTATCCGTGGAGGCCGTGGACGAAATCAAGCGAACTCTTATCTCAATCGGCTCGTTGCCAGAATCAACGTAGTATCAAGTCGCGAATGGCAAACAGAATGCAACTCGAGATGGCGAACTTTCCGGTGCGCGAGATTCGTCTAGGTGATTTTCACCGCTATCAGAGCGGCACACTGGAGCTGAATGGTAACGATCTCGCGAACCTCGTGCTGCAAGATAGCCGCATAAACGAAGCTAGCTTCGAGATTGTGATGCCAGGCGAACACGCGCGCATTACCGGTATACGCGACGTCGTCGAACCGCGTGTGAAAATCGGCGCTGAAGGACAAGTTTTCCCGGGAGCCATCGGTCCGGTGGAAAGTGTCGGCAGCGGCGTGACGCACCGCCTGTCCGGGATGACCGTGATCGCCACCGCGCGATACGAAGGAACCATTCGCGCGGGCACGGGCGTTCAGCGCAGCGCGATGCTCGATATGTGGGGTCCCGGGGCCGAAGCGTCCCGGTTCAGCAATAATCCGCATTTGGTTTTGATCATGCGCCTAAAAGAGGGCTTGGGCGAATTCGAAGCGCATCGCGCAATTCAAAGAGCGGAATTCGCGGTGGCGAAACGAATCGCCCAGGTCACGGAGCGCGCGACACCGCAAAACGTGGAGCGATTCGAGCTGAAAGAAAATGAATCTCTCCCACGAGTCGTTTTGATCCAAGGCTGCATCACGAACGGCGGACAACCGCATTCCGGAGTCAGCTATTACGGCCTGCCGATTCGTGAATCGCTGGCGACTTGGATTCATCCTAACGAATTGCTCGATGGCGCGATAACGACGAACACCACGCGCGGCATCGGTTATTACCCGACGACCTGGGATTGGCAGAATCATCCGCTCGCTTTGGAACTGTATCGTCAGCAGGCTGCGGGCCGCCTGAGTTTCGCGGGCATGATCGTCGAGAGAATTTCCTACGATACGATTCACGGCAAAGAAGTGGTGGCGCATAATACCGCTCAGCTTGCGGCCCATGCGGAGGCAAATGCTGCGCTGATCACCTGGCTTGGCTCCGGAAATGCATTCGTGGAAGTGATGCTGACGATTCGCGCGTGCGAGCGGCGCGGGATCCAGACGACTTTGGTGAGTTATGAATACGGCGGCAAAGACGGTGTAGACTCGCCGCTGCTCTATTATGTTCCGGAAGCTAATGCCGTGGTCAGTACCGGCAGCCGCGACCGCTGGATTGAGCTGCCGGAGGCGGAGAAAATCGTCGGTCCCTATGACCAGATTCAGGTTTTGACCTATCCCGGGGCACCGTCCAGTCCGGCCAGTGCGGCATTGACGCTCGATGCTCGCGATATGATCATCGGCGGTGTCGATATTTGGGGTAGTGGCGCGATCAAATGCGAAGCATTTTAGTGCGGCGATAAACCTCATCAGGACTTTGCTGCTTCGATGGCATTGCCGGAGAGCGCAGCGAGCTGTGCCCCTGCAGCGCCTGCATTTCCCGGTCGTGACGAAAATCTTTCCTGAAAAAATTTTTGTAAACAGCCTCATTCATTTATAATAGGCGCACGCGACCATCTGCGCGCCACCGCGAAGACACACGCCAACCACCTGGTCGCTTCATCCTGACGTCAAAATTTATAGGAGACCTTCATGGCAGACCGCATCCCTCTCAAGCTCACTGGATCTCCGATCGCCGATCCCGCTTTGCCCGCGGCCCTGCGTCCAGCATTGCGTGGGGTGGGGCCTGGCCGTTCAGATGAGTTCTTGCCGGACGGTTATGTAAAAATCACCTCCGCCTTCGATGTCGGAAAGAGGTCTCGTTCTACGCCCGAAGGGGTGGTCGAGAAAACCATCCAAGCGGCGGCTGATGATGTGATCGTGCTCGAGATGGCTGACGGCGTAACGGTTATCACCAGCGCGGCAAAGCTCGAGCGGTCTCTGAAGCGTGTGAAGCCCGAATCAGTGGAAGCCGACGGCACGGTGAAACTCGACGCGCTGCACGAACGGGCCGAGGAAAGCCGCGGGATCATCGGCGATACGGTCAGTGATCTAGTGGTGCGCGTGTTCACGTTGGCGGTGGGCGATGTTGCTGATCCGATCCTCGATGCGGCCAAACGCAAATTGGCGGAATGGCTGGGCGAAAAAGCGGAACACAAACTTCAGGAATACTCCGGGCTGGGTGTAACTTGGCTGGGCACCAAGGCGCTCATGTGGGCGATCGAAAATCAATTGGATCGGAAGCCCGGTTTATATCGGTGGCAGCAGGGTATGGGTCAACCTGCGGATCTCATAAAAGTCGCCGCTACGGATGTGGCGCAGGTCGCGAAAGAAGGACCGCTGCTGGTGTTTATTCATGGTACGGGATCGTCGACCCTCGGAAGCTTTGGCGATTTGCAAAAAATTTCGGCCAATGATTGGGATGCGCTGGAAGCCAAGTTCGGCGGTCGGATCTACGGCTTTGAGCATCTCACGCTGTCCGAAAGTCCGATTCAGAACGCCATCGAACTGGCCACGCAATTACCCAAAGGCGCGCAAGTCAACCTGGTTACCCACTCGCGGGGTGGAATCGTCGGCGATTTGTTGTGCCTTGATTCTTTCAGCGATGAATTGATCGAGCAGTTCAAGAGCGATCTGCCCGAACCGGGTGATGTGCCGGAAGACGAGCGTGAACCGCTCAAAAAAGAGATCGCCAATGCGCACGCTGAACAGCGCGCCAAGTTGCGCGATCTTCGCGTGCTGCTGCAAGACCGCCAATTCGCCATACGCCGTTATGTGCGCGTCGCGGCGCCGGCGCGCGGGACATTGCTCGCTTCAGGAAATTTCGATGTGTTCCTTTCCGCTCTGCTGACCTTGATCGGGCGGGTGCCCTATCTATATGGCAACCCGCTCTACTATGCATTCAAGCGCGTTGTGCTTGAAATCGCCAAGAATCGCACCAATGCCAAGCTGGTGCCGGGTATCGAAGCGATGCTACCCGATGCGCCGATGGCGCGGTTTCTAGCATCCGCCAAGCCGCAGGGCAGCACGCAATTCGCGGCAATTTCCGGTGATACAGAAGGCGGTGGGCTGCTCAAGCGCCTGGGTGTGTTGTTCACTGACTACGCTTTTTTTAGTGGCGTTG
>DATIEH010000026.1:0-2027 GCA_035455905.1 Binatia bacterium
TTTCCCGCCGACATTCGCGATGAGAAGTCGCTGATAAACCAGCAAGCCGTGCGTACCGGGTGACACGTCATCAAAGAGTGCGGCGATATCGTCCGCGTGCGCGCGGATGCAGCCATGGGTCTGGAATTGATAGATGCTCCCCGGTGCGATGGTACTATGAATGCCATATCCTGAGATGCTAAGCCCGAGCCAATGCTTGCCCAGAGGATTGTCTGGTCCTGGTGGAACGCAAGTCTGCACAGATTTGCCTTCTCGCTGCATTTCCTCCTGGATTGATATTGGAACGCTCCAGATCGGATTTTCTTTTTTTGCGACGATTTGAAATGCGCCCGTGGGAGTGGGCCAATCATGCCGTCCAAGCCCGACGGGAAAAGCACGAAGCAAACGGCCTGCTCTCAAATAAAAGAGCATACGCTGCGGAATATTGATGAGGATTCCATCGTCAGCGATCGTCGGCACGATATGACGGTTATCGATACGGACGACTTGTCCGATTCGCAAACTCGAGCTGGATGAGATGTGGTTGTCTGCGGCTAAAACCCGCACGCCCACACCGAACCGGGCGCTGATCGCTGTGAGTGAATCTCCCGACTGGATGACGTAAGAAGACTCGCCGCCGACGAGCTGATCGGCAATCGACGGTGGGTTTGGAGCTGCCGCGTGACTTGGCCAAGGCGAGGCGAGACAAAAGCTGAGCGAGATCAGCAGAACGATGAGTCCAATGCGCCACGGATTGCATTGCTTCGGTGATATTCTTTTCATTTGTGAGCCATTCGTTTACTTCGGACTTCAACCGAGAAATTCCAAGCGATGGCCTTTTCGCCGGTAGTATTTTTTTGCTTCTTCGAAAGCGATCAGCACAACCGTGCCATGGAAGGCAAAGAGGTAGACGTGCCACGGCACCGGGGCGAAGTAATAGATCTCGGCGAGAGGTGTGTAGAAGAAGAGATAGCAAAGCACGAGTTCGAACAGAATACCGAGGTCGATGAGCGGATTGGAGATGAAATTAAAGATAATGTAGTGCCGCTTGAGAAAACCCGCGAGCCAGGTGGTAAACGGAACGATGATCGGGCGCTCGATGCGCGCCAGCGACTGAACGAAGAGCATCGAAACGAAACGGAATGGCAAGGCGATCAAACCAGCTGCGAGCGCTAAGAAGGCGCGCACCATGTCAAATTCTGTGACGCCTTTGACGTGGTAATCGATGCGCACGCGCGCCGTATAGTGCGGCGGACGCCAAGTCAAAATTGCTTCCAGCGCTTCTTGGCGGCGCGCAGGGTTCAGGAAGTTGATTGAAAAGAGCGAACTGCGCCACGAGCGCTTGCAGAGCACATTGGCGATTTGCGTCGTCACCGTTGGGAAAAAGTAAGCAGTCAAAGTCTGTAAGTAAGCGTAGGACGCGGTCTCAAACTTGAGGCCGCCGGGCGACGCTGGCATATTTGTAAGACTCTCGCCGGGGCGCCACGCGCCAAGGACCCAGCCCATATAGTAGTAAGTAACGTAGCAACTGGCGGCAAGCAGACTGCCTTGGACGAAATAAGAGCGCAGGATGAAAGCGAGCGACAAGATCCTTTCGTCGCGGCGCCGTGGCGACCGCTCCATGATGCCTTCTTCCGGCGGTTCGATGCCCAGGCCCATCGCCGGTATCAAATCGGTTCCCACATCGACCGCCAACACGCCCATCACGGTCATTGCCAGCGGCATGCCGGGGAATAAGACCCAAAAAAGGTACGGATACATTTCCTGCGGATTGCTATTGAGCACGTAGGCGGCAAAGCGTTTGATGTTGTCGAAAATTGCGCGGCCCTCTTCGATGGCCGCGACGATGGAGCTGAAGTTATCGTCAGTCAGAATCATGCGCGCGGCTTCCTTAGCGACGTCGTTGCCCCGCAAACCCATGGCAATCCCGATATCGGCTTTTTTGAGCGCCGGCGCATCGTTCACGCCGTCGCCGGTAACCGCGACAATCTCGCCCATCTGCTTTAAGGTCGCGACGATGCGCAGCTTATGCTCCGGCGCGACGCGAG
>DATIEH010000027.1:0-2190 GCA_035455905.1 Binatia bacterium
CAGGCTGTTGGTCATGAATCCGGCGATCAGCTCGGCGAAAAAATACAGCCCGCTGATAATCAACGCCCATTTAAGTCTCTGGGTCTCGTTATGCCGTTGCATGGGACTCGGAAAAGTATCGCTCAAGGCGGCACGGCAATAAAGCATGCCATGCTTATATTAGCGGGTTCAACCGGCTTCAGCGGTTCGTACGCGGTAAACTTTGATTGGCTTTGCGCAGCACCGGGAAGAACATCCTGCCCTGACGATTCATGTACCCTGCCAGGTTCGCCGCCGTCTCGTCGGCTCCGAAGTAGATGTCGGCTCGTTGCGGACCACGAATGGCTCCGCCGGTATCCTGATTGAGCATAAAGCGCCTCACGGCGCGCCAACCAGTCAATTCGCCGGCGTCGCTGATGGCCGGAATTTCCGTGCTCACCAGCACGAGCGCGCCTTTGGGAAACAAACGGGAATCCGTTGCGAGTGAGCGCCCGGCGGTCACCGGCACCTCGAGACTGCCCATCGGCCCCGCTGCATTCGTTCGAAAAAAGATATAGCTCGGGTTGGAATTGAAAATTTCATTTTGCTCGAGAGGATTCTCGCGCAAGTAACGGCGCAGCCGCTGCATGGACATTTCGTCTTTGGTGAGTTTGCCGCTGTCGATGAGGAGCCGTCCAATGCTCCGGTACGGCCAGCCGTTCCGCCCTGCATAACCGACGCTCAATTGATTGCCGTCAGGCAGGCGAATGATACCCGAGCCCTGAATGTGCAGAAAAAAAAGCTCGATCGGGTCGGCAACCCACGCGATCTCCAGCCCGCGGCCTTCGAGCCGTCTCTCTTGATCGATCTCGCGCCGATTATAGTAGGGCACAAAGTCCTCGCCCTCGGCGCGCCCGACGATTTTCTCGACGGACATTTGCGGCTTGAGCGACACCTGCTCGGCGATGATGAGATCCGCCGGCCGGCCATAGACCGGATAGCGAAATTTTTCCGTGCGTACGAGACTGCCGTCGATCACCGGTTGATAGTAGCCGGTAAACAGCACCTCGTTCGTCACAGGATCCATGCTCGACGGCACGAACTCGAAGCGGCGCTCGAACTCGCGCGTAAAACACGGCCTGCAACTCCAGTCATCGAGCAGCCGATCGAACTCTTCGAGCGAAGCCAAAATCTCTCCGGCCGTAAACACGCGCGGTTGCTCACCGACAATCTGTTCCGGCGGAATTTTTTCGAGATAAGCAATGCTGTACTGCACCGCCGTGTGTAGCGAATCGCGATCGAGATCGTCATTGAGCGCAATGGCAGAGTGATTGGCGGAGCATCCGCTGAGTGCCGCGAGCAAGATCAAGAACGTTGCAAGCCGCACCTTGAGAGTGGCTAACTTGCAGCAGGCTATCATTTGGGAGAAAATCCTGACCGTTGGATCATCGCGAAATCAGAAAAGAAGTTGGGCGCGTGATCGACCGATTGCCGCGTCAGTTCCGCGTGCAGTTGCGCAATGTCGAATTCGTCGTCGAAAAGCGACCGGCTGCGGCCCTGCTGGTTGCCGAAGGACTCGATCCGCGCCGCGATACGCTGTTCGGAATTTATCAGGGCGTGCCGTTGCCGGAGCGCTCGGCTCTGGACCCGCCGCTGCTTCCGGACAAAATCACCATCTTCTCCGAGCCGCTGCGCGAAAGCTTTCCTGATCTCGAAGAATTGCGCGCGCAAATCCGTCTCACCGTGCTCCACGAGATCGCCCATTATTTCGGCATGGACGAAGATCAAATCGAAGAACTGGGTTATTAACCGGTCTGGTGTCTAGCTTGAATGTCTGCTGTTTCGCCATTCTCATCCAACGCTACACCCGGGCGCTAAACTTAAACGCCGGTTAATCGCGGATATCCTGCAAAAACCACTCGGTCGGCAGCTCGCGGCCGACTTTCTTCTGTTTCGCAAGCTCGACTATTTTCCCGGCGCACGCAGCGAACTGTAACCCCTGAGTGCCCGCGTTGATAAAGTAGGTCACCTGTTCATTGCTCGTCCGCCCAGGAACTTTTCCGGCGCGCACGTCCATGAAGTATTTGAAGTAGTCGCCTTTATAATTATCGACCTTCGGGTTGGGAATGCGTGCCCGTTCCTCCGGTTGTCCAGCGATATAGCCGACATTGCCGTGCAAACGAATCATGCCCTCGTCCATCGCTTCGATCGTATTTCTGCCGAGCTTTACCG
>DATIEH010000028.1:0-4401 GCA_035455905.1 Binatia bacterium
GCTCGCGCGGCGCACCGGCGAACGCAGACGGGACGCTTATTAGCATCAAGCCGAGCACGCCCAACAATGCGCCGGAGATAAAATGCCTGCAAAGACCTCGAACGGTGTTGATCATAATCGACCTCATATATAGCTAATCGGGCAAGCCCGGTTTCCGTGTAGGCGGCTTAACAGCAACGCCTATGCCACGGTGACGGCAATCTGCCGTCATTGCAATTTCGCATACTTGAATTTTAGCGCCGCGCAAATCTGGAAGGATTTTCCTTACGCAAGCTTTTGGGGTCCGCTATGCGCCGGGTATTTCTGACGGGGAAGGCGGCGAGCCACCTTTATTTGGAGTTATGGTTTCAGCCACTAGTCTTCCGCCTTCCTGCCTGTAGGTCACTCTGATTTTATCGCCGGGTTTGAGGTTCTCCGCTCCTTTGGTGCTGTTAGTCAACAAAACGGTTTCTGTGCCGCTCTCGGTGTTGAGAAGAATCAAGTTCTGCTCGCGATCGATTTTCTGCACGGTTCCTTCCAATATCAACGCTGACGCCATCGATATTTGAAATAAAAACAGGAAGAAGCATGCGGCGAATTTTTTCATCGATTTTTTACTGTTTAGCTCGGTTCGGCAGAGCTTTCACGCGCCAACAATTGCCATGGCGAACTCTGAAGACGATCCTTGGTATCTCTGTCATGTTCCTGCGCCGTGCAAAGTTGTTGCAAGCGTTCGACCACCGGCGGCGCTGCACCCTCCTCTGGAATCCGGAAAAGCTGCCAGCTTTGAATCGCCTGCCCGACAGCGAGCCGGCTCGAATAGACGGAGAGCGGCACCGCGATCATGAGAGGCAAGGAAACTGGAAGTAGCCACCATGCAAGCGTGGCATTCCAAGAGATAGCAACCGCCATCCAACTGACCGCAAGCAATGTGGCGAAGCCATGCTGATCCACCGCTTCGGCCCATCCAGTTTCGCTATTGCGTGCCTGGGCATTCCATTTGATCTGCCGTCCGAGCAAAGTCAGCAGAACGAACTTGCAATGAAACCATAGTCGCAGGGGCGCCATCAAGGTTGAAAAAACGATCTCCATGGCAATTCCCAATAACAGCCGCCCGGGACCGCCAAATGCGGCGCCTTCGCGCCTCTTCAGAATCAGCGCATAGCTTAGTAGTTTCGGCAAAACCAGTAGCACACCCGTGGTCGTCAGTAAGGCGATGGTCAACTCGGGGTGCCAGATCGGCCAAAGTGGAAATAGGCTCGGCCGCGGCGAGAAATAAACCGGAGTCGTGGTCGACTGAACAATGACTTCTGCGCTACTAAAAACCAGGAACATTGCCCAGAACAATGCAGATGCGTAAGCCATGATACCCATCGCCATGATCGCTCGGTGTCCACAGCGAATGCGATCGCCGAAGAGCAGCCGCAAATGTTGCAGATTTCCCTGGCACCAGCGACGGTCCCGCTTTAACTCATCGAGAATGTTGGGCGGTGACTCCTCATAGCTGCCGGTCCAGTCATGCGCCAGCCAAATTTCAAAGCCCGCCCGTCCCATCAAAGCAGCCTCGACAAAATCATGGCTGAGAATTTCGCCGCCCAATGGCGGATCACCAGGAAGCCGCGCCAATCCGCAATGCTCGACGAAGGCGTCGGCCCGAATAATTGCATTGTGGCCCCAGTAATAGCTCTCGCCAAGCTGCCAGAAATGTAGGCTGGCAGTAAATAGCGGTCCGTAAACACGGCTGGCGAACTGCTGCACACGAGCAAACAGTGATTCGCGATTGACGATCGTCGGCGCTGTCTGAATCATGCCGACATTCGGCGACTGCTCCATACATCGCGCCAAGCGTACGATCATGTCTCCCGACATGAGGCTATCCGCATCCAATACGATCATGTAATCGTAATTTCTCGACCAGCGACGCAGGAAATCTGCAATATTGCCGCTCTTGCGCTTGATGTTGACGCGCCGGTGGCGATAAAAAATCCGCCCGAAGCCGCTGAGCGTCCGGCAAATTTTTTCCCATTCCTGCTCTTCTTGTTTTTGGCGTGCCGCATCGCCGGTATCGCTCAGAATGTAAAAGTCAAACTTTTCGATCTCGCCGGTGGCGGCGACCGACTCGTAGATGGCGCTCATGCCGGCGAAACAGCGCGCCACGTCTTCGTTGCAGATCGGCATCAGCACAGCCGTCCGGGAGTGCAGACGCGCAGCGCTCGCATTGAGTATTTCTGTGACTGCAAACTTTTTCGAATTTCTCCAGAGCGAGCAAAATCCGGCCACGTTGCTCCAGAATGAAAAAGAAATCCAGGAAAACAATACGGCGAAATTGACAACGATCGCGATCTCCAGATTGCTGAGCGCAGGCGAGGGGAATGTCCGCGCGATGGACCAGCTCGCCACCGCCGTTTGCGCCAAGACCAGCAGCGCCAAGACAGTTCTGCGTCGTTTTGCGCTCGCGCGCCATCCCGCAAGGGGCGAGCTTTCGCTTTGCGATAAAGTCGCCGGCAAGTGTTCGTCGACCGAGCGCGCGACTCGCAAAAATATTCGGTTCCACAGCCGGCGCACCGGCCATCGGTCGATGACCGCAGGCTTCATCGACGTTCGAGAGATTTCCGGCATTGATCGCATTCGCGCCGCACGGGTTTTTTGCGTGCCGAAAATTGGACCGGAGTCCCGATTGGCCTTACGCTCGTGCAGCCGCTCATCGCTGCCTGAGACCGTCCGAGCCAGACGTTTGTTTGTCTTGGACAACAAGGCGTTTTCTCTCTTGCTGTCGGAGTAAGGGATCGAGTGATTTGGAATGTTGTTCATAGGTTATTCATGGTTCGAGTTGGTAGCACCAGGTTTCCGTCAAAATGTCTTTGCCGTTTTGGAGATACGCGCGCAGCTCCGAAGGCTTACCTCCCGCGCGTTTGATCTGAAAAGCCAGGCGCCATCCTCCGGTAACGGCGTTACGGATCACGGCTTGTTGGACAAGCTGAGCTTCCGAACCGATGCCGATGACGGCCTTCACGGGAGTTGACTCGGGAAGTGCTCTAATTTTTGCGCTCTCGAAATCGACCACGATTCTCTGCCAGTCCTCTTTGTCGCCGCTGCCTAGGCGGGTCGCAACGGCACGTGCTCCCGTTGCCGCGGTGGGTTCCCTGCTCTCGAAACGCAGCTGATAACTCAGCTCCATCGGTTTTCCGGGCGCCGGCGCGCTACGCGGCATCCAGTACGCGACGATGTTGTCGTTGGTTTCCTTGGAGCTGGGAATCTCTACTAGCTTGACAAAGCCCCTGCCCCAGTGACCGGTCGGGATGACCCATGCGTTCGGCCGTAATTCATGCCGGGTTTCCAGGTCTTCGTAATCTTGAAAGCTGCGGTCGCGCTGCAACAATCCAAACCCGCGGGGACTGTCAAAATCGAAATAGCTGACGCGGAGTTTCTCCGGATTCCCGAGGGGTCGCCAGAGCCATTCATTCGCCGCCGACTGCATGAGTAAACCGTCCGAATCGTGCACTTCAGGACGCCACTCACCGGCCGGGCGGGATTTTTCTTCGCCATAAAAAAACATGCTCGTGAGCGGCGCGATACCGAGCTCCTTCACCGTCTTGCGCGTAAACAGTCTCGCCCGCACACTGACTAGCGTCGGATCTCCCGGCTGCAGTGTGAAGGCATAAGCACCGGTCACGCCAGCGCTATCGAGCAAGGCATAGAATCTCATCTGACGGGCTGCGACAGCAGGGCGTTCCAACCAGAATTCCGTGAACAGTGGAAATTCCTCTCCACTCGGCAGTGCCGTATCGATCGCCAGTCCGCGCCCTGAAATTCCGAAGACCTCACCTTTTGCCACCGCTCTGAAATAACTGGCTCCTGCGAACACTGCGACGTGGTTGAATTCGTCTTTTTGATTGAGCGGGTAAGCGATACGAAATCCGGCGAAGCCGAGATCGTCCGGAATTTTTTCGGCGAATTTGTTCCGCCCGTAGGTGAATAGATTTGGGTTGAAGTTGATGCGTTTTACCGCACCTTCCTCGATCGTGTTCAGCCGCACGGCATTGCCGTAAACAAACCCGGGGTGAATTAATTGCAACTGAAAATTTCCACGCTCTCGCCACAGCGTTTGCTTTACATCGAAGCGAATATCACGATAATCGTCATAGGAGATCGTCTTCAAAAAATCCGGGATCGAAGGAGGCGCGCGAAAAGCCTCGTCCGCTGCTTTTTTTGCTAGTTCACTGACGTTTTCAAAACTGAATGCGCCGAGAGTCCCGGCATTCGCCGAAAACAGCGAACTCCATAGCGCCGCGCAGACGAAGATGAACCCTGTGCGATGGTACAAGAAAATAGCGCGATTCTGATTCTTATATCTTCGGCCGTTTACGACCTGCGCAGAAAACATGTTCGTGCATCATTAACCATGCTGAAATTAGAGACGTT
>DATIEH010000029.1:0-4914 GCA_035455905.1 Binatia bacterium
CAACTGATCGGCATGGCCGCCGCGCTTGATTGTTAACCGGTCGGGTATCAGCGGCACCTGGTGCTGGGCACTAATGCGAAGCCAGAGATCGTAATCTTCGCACACCGGAAATGCTTCATCGAAACCGCCGGTTCGCTCAAAGAGGGCTTTGGTCATCATCACGGCTGATGGACTCACGAGACAAAGCTCCAGGCTCCTGGTGAAAATGTCACCAGACGGTTTTTGATGAACCGCCCTGGGATTAACCCGAACCCCATTGCGAATCCAGATCTCGTCTGTCTGGCAGATGTGAAATTCCGGATGCTCATCCATAAAACGAGTTTGTCTCTCGAGCTTGCTGTTAAGCCAAAGATCGTCCGAATCCAGGAACGCTATATAATGACCGCGAGATTGGCTCACGCCTAAATTACGCGCCGCGGATACGCCCCTTCTTTCTGTTACAAAAAATTGCAGCCGCGATGCCAGCTTCGCTAATTCGCTGTCTGTAGCATCGGTGGATCCGTCATCAACGACAATGAGCTCGAAATCGCGATAGCTTTGCGCCAGAACCGAATCAATCGCCTCGGCGAGCAGACGCCAACGATTAAAGGCTGGAATAACTACGCTGACGCGTGGCACCATATCACTAGACCCGTCGATCTGACGACAGATTTTCCAATCAGCTTAGATGAAAGATTCCACTTTCTTGAAAAACTGGTCCACCATCATTTTGGCCACGCCATTGAGCATTCGCTGTCCGACGCTGGCGATCAAACCGCCGACCTTCGCATCCGTGCTGTATTTAAGCACCGTTTGCCCGCCAGCTTCATCTAAATCGATCGCGACATCCCCTTGCATAAATCCCGGCCCGCCTGACCCTTGACCGCTCAAAACATAATGCGATGGAGGCTGCTTATCTTTGATTGAAACCTTGCCTTTGTACGTACCTTTGACCGATGCCACCCCCACTTTCATCACCGCCTCGAACTGATCCGGCGCCACTTCGTTCATGCTCTGGCAGCCCGGCATGCATTGTGCCATGACCTTGGGATCCAGCAAAACCTCCCAAACTCGCTGGCGCGGCGCATTAAATGTATAACTTCCTTCGATCTTCAAATTATCCTCCTCTGGTTAGACGTCCTTACTTAATGGGCGCGGCCAGATCGGTAATCAACCGCAAAAACATAACTTTCAGTCGGCGAAAAAACAACTGAGCGCTGGCCAATTCCGCCGATCGTCTGCATATTTGATTGAATCCGATCTCCGCCTTGGCTAAAATTTCACAGAGCAATGAGACACCGATTGACCGTTCTGTTACTAACTCTCGCTCTGGGAGCCCTCCCGGCGCATGTTTTTGGTCAAACCAGCGATCCAAACGAAATATTCGCAAAAGCTTACGGACTGTACACGAAGGGCAAATCCTCGGATGCCAGAGACCTTTTCGAGAGCATCACCGATCCCAAGTTTCGTTTGGCTGACTACAGCCAATACTATCTTGCTGTCATAAATTACGACCTGGGGAATTGGGAGCAAGCACGCCAGGCCCTAGCCCAGTTGAAACAACGTTTTCCGCAAAGCATTTGGATTCAACCCGCAACTCTGCTTCAAGCTAAAATCGACATCGCCGAGAAAAACTATGGCTCCGCCGAAGAAACTCTACGTCAACTCAGGGCGGAAAAAACGCCAAACCGTGAGATCACCGAAGAAGCGCAGTACCTCCAGGCACAGATCCGGGAAGCCCAGGGCGATCCGATCCGAGCTCACGCGCTTTATAATACCGTCCGCGACTCCGCACCGAATTCCCGCTGGGCAGCGGCCGCCAGAAAAGCGCAAAACGGCCTGCGTCAAGCATTTCCGGACCTCTTCGCTTTTCAGACAATCGACGCATTAACCGCAGAGGCGGACCGCTTAGCGCGCGAGCGTCAAAGCAATGAAGCTGAGAGTCTATATAAAAAGCTCCTTAACAACTCTGCAGATGCTTCCGCTCGGCTGACTTATCTAACCAAGCTCGCGAATCTCTTCTTGTCGACCCGCAGTAGAAACGACGTCATTCCAACTCTCGAGCTGATTGCGCGCGATTTTCCCGACAGCCCGGAAGCCCCTAAAGCGCTCTATCAGATCGGCCAGATTTACTGGAATCGGCATGAAAACGCACAGGCATTAGAATACTTCCAGTTGATATTGGAAAAATATCCGACCAGCGAGTACGTCGATCGCGCGCGTTTTGCCGCCGCCGACATCCATGAGTACTTCGGTAGACGGTCGGAGGCGATCCAGCTCTACAGCGATATCATCAAATTATCTCCTCCAGGGCAGGTTCGCGACGATGCCGCATGGCGGCTGGCGTGGCTATATTATCGGACCGGTGATCTGGTCTCCGCGTTTGACACATTCAGCATTTTGACAAAGCAGTCCGGCAACGGTCCGTTTGGCACGGCGGCTCTATACTGGCAAGGACGGATTACTGAAAAATCCGGTGAATCTGACAGGGCTCGGCAAATCTACCGGCAAATCGCGGCCAGCGCGGTGGAATCCTACTACCAAACCCTATCGTGGCGTGCCCTGCAGCGTCTCGGCGACGCTGGCGAGGAGCCGAAATGGATCGTAGCAACAACGCCCGAGGAAACCGATCCGCCAATGGCGCCCGATCTGTTATTTCATCTTCGCCGCGCCCGGGCTCTTAGTTCTCTATCCTTGCAACATCTGGCCACCGCAGAGTTGGACGAGGTTAACCGAGGCGCCAAGCCGACCAATCACATGCGCGCCTTTCTCATGCGCGAGTATTTCAAAACAGGTGGGTATGCGCGCAGCCTGCAGCTAGCGAATCAGTTACCCAGCTCGCGCAGCGACCGTGAACCGTATCGGTACCCGCTGGCCTTCTGGCAATTAATTCAACAAAAGTCACAGGAGCGCGGGCTTGATCCCTATCTCGTTGTGGCGCTTATCCGTCAGGAAAGCTTGTTCGACACTCGTGCACGATCTCCGGCGGCGGCTTTGGGCTTGATGCAACTCCTTCAGCCAACCGCTGCCCGCGTCGCAAAGCAAATCGGCATCGCCGTGCCAACGCCGGAAATGCTTTTTGACCCCGACGTGAATCTCACTCTCGGCATGCAATATTTGAAGGACTTGTTGGCGCGCTATTCGAACAATCGCCAGAAAGCGATTGCCGCCTACAATGCCGGCGAATCTGCCGTCGATCGCTGGGAGAAAGAGATTCCCAGCGATGACATCGAGGAATTTGTCGAACGGATTCCCTACGTCGAGACGCGCGGCTATGTCAAGCTCGTCCTGCGGAATCAACAAATCTATAAAAGCCTGTACGAAATTCAAAAATGAGCAGGCGACGTTCTCCCCTGATTGGCGTTACGGCCGACTCGGATGACAGCCCCGAGCGCGAGCCGCGGTTTTTCCTATTACAACGCTATTTGCATCCGCTTACCGAGTCCGGTGCCACAGCGCTCATTTTGCCGCCGATTGCACGTACGGCCGTGGTTCGCAAGACGCTCAGCATACTCGATGGTCTGGTGATTACTGGCGGGAATTTCGACATTCATCCAAGTTACTACGGCGAAAAACCGATCGCCCAACTGGGCGCCATGAAAAATTGCCGCACTGAATTCGAGCTGGAAATTGCCGACGCGGCGCTGCGCAATGATTTGCCTCTTCTCGGATTATGCGGCGGCGAGCAAGCCCTCAATGTGGCACTCGGCGGCTCGCTTTATCAGGATATCGCCACCCAGATGCCCACCGCTATACAACACGAACAAAGCGAGAAAAAATCCTATGGCGGCCACTACGTTGAAATTATCCCGCAGACACGCCTCTACACGATCGTTCAACGCGGCCGTATGGAGGTCAATACCACCCATCATCAAGCGGTAAAACGACTCGGCAAGGGACTAATCATCGACGCGCTTGCCGATGACGGCGTTATCGAAGGGATCGAGAGCACACGCCATCGTTTCGCCTTGGGCGTGCAGTGGCATCCAGAAGCGCTTGCGCCAAAGCGCCAATCCCATCGGCGCATATTTTCCGCTCTCCTTACCGCCTGCAAATAGGCACATCGACGGCATTTCGTTAGAGCAAAACACTTTTTTCGCTCGCATCGCGCCGAAATCATCTTCCTAATCAAGCCCGGTTGAAATCCTGGCTTTACTCAGGCAAAGAAGGAGCAGTTTATGCTCTGAGGAGATCGAATCATGACAATCCAAAGCGGCGGCGATATTTTCAAGCGCGAGCAAGCCGAGGCCTTACTTTACCCTGCCCAGGGACTACCCGGAGGCGGCCAGTTGGAAGTACGGATGGAAATATCGGCGGAACATCCTGATCCTGATATTCGCGGCGTCGCGCGCCGAGTAAAATTCTTCAATCTCGAGAGCTGGCATAAGGAATGGACTGAAGTCGCAAAAAAGAACGAAGATCTCGCCGCCGGGTTTGCACAAGAAAACCGCAAGCAAACGGCTCACGAGTTCTTTTTGCGCGCGGCGGATTTTTACCGTCGCGCGGTCGTTTATATGGCGGAAAGTGATCCACGCACGTTGCCGACCTTTAAAAAATTGGAAGAAAATTTCGAAAAGGCCTGGAGTTTGGTGAAACCACCATTTGAGCGTGTCGAAATTCCGTACGAAGGTTACAAGTTGCCCGCTTTATTTTGGCCCGGACGCGGCACACCGGGGCGCAAGCTGCCGGTCGTCTACAATTATGGGGGCGCCGACGGCATTTTGCTCCGCGGCGAAGACGGTGGGGCCGGGCAGTATGTGCGGCGCGGCATGTCATTCATCGACGTCGACGGGCCGGGGCACGGTGGGACGTTGCGCTATCATAATCTCTATGCGCCTCCGGATTCCGAGCGTGTTGCTAAAGCAGTGATCGATTATTTGCTCACCCGCCCCGATGTCGACCCTGGGCGAATAGGGCTCCACGGTTCAAGCATGG